>JBJKPV010000080.1:0-3480 GCA_046706015.1 Allostellaceae bacterium
TGGCCGTTTCCGGCGTTGTGCAAGGCGACCCCACCTGTCAACCTGAGGGCTAACTCCGGAGCCTCGTCAATGGCGTCGATCGCCGCTAGGTCTTTGATTTTACTGGTAGCGGGGGAGGGACTTGAACCCCCGACCTTGGGATTATGATTCCCCTGCTCTAACCAGCTGAGCTACCCCGCCCTAAAAGGCCTCCGGATATAGGAGCAACCCCCGCTTCCGTCAAGCCGAGGGGCCGGCCGCGCGGCGCCAGGCTCACATCACATGCTCACGCCGCCCAATCCTCCGGATGGGCCCGGCGCAGGGCGCCGAGGCGCTTCTTCGCCTCCTCCGCCTTCATCCGGTCGAAGATCTCGATCGCGCGCGTCAGCGCCGAAGACGATGCGCTGCCGGCCTCACGCGCCTTGCGGCAGAGAATATAGACCGTGGCGAAGGCACTGCGGTCGACGCCCGTGGCCTTGAGCGCGACGGCCAGGCCTTCGCCCGTAGCCGAGCGCATGATCTGGCTCGCGGCCTCCATCGAGATGCGGCTGAAGCGTGCGAGCAGCGCCTCGAACTCCGCCGCCTTGCCGGCGCGAATGGTGTTGAGCAGCAGCTCGAAATTGAGATCTTCTTGCGGCACGGCGCGCAGCCATTTCTTCAGGTCGAGCGGCGCCGGCTCGACCGGCGTCGCGGGCGCGGGCGCCTGCGGCAAGGCCTTGGGATCGATGCGGTGACGCTCGACCAGTTTTTTTTGCAGCTCGTCGGGCACGAAACTCGACATTGTAACGGCGAGATCCTTCGGCAAATCGGCGCGCCCGACCAGGGGCTTTTGCAGAGCCGGCTCGGCCCGCGCCGCTTCGACGAGCCGCTCCATCGTGTCGCGCGCGATCGCGGCGTTCGGGTTCTCGACGAGCCAGCGCATACGGCGCGGATCGCCGGTCTCGACCGCGGCGGCGGCTATCGTCTCGCTGACGTCCTCGCGCTGCAAGGTGGTGAGCTGAAACTCGGGCGGCTTCTCGCGCAGGATCGCGAGCAGCTCGCCCTCCTCGATCACCGGGCTCTCGAGCAGAACGGCATAGGCGACCGCGATTTGATCGCGCGCCAAGGTCAGAACGAGGTTCTTGGGCGCGGCCGGGTCGCGCGCCAAGCGCTCGCCCAGAAGCTGGCGCACATTGACCGAGGAACGCTTGATGATCTCGAGAACGAGATCGACCGCGGCGGCGCCGCCCTCGGGCGAGGGATCGGCGATTTCATGCGAAAGATCATAGAGCCCGGAAACGAGGGCGGTGCGCGCCGTATCGGAGGGATCGCGCGCAAGCGCCAAAAGCTCTTTCGCGCGCTCGTGCAGCGCATCCATCGTCGTGGATTGAGAAGAGGAAGCCGGCATCGGCACCCGCATGTGTCAGGTGAGAGATCGTCGACCGCGCGCGTGTGCGATCGACCGCGCCAAAAGGCGTCGAAGTCAGCTTGCGACGATGCGCGGGGGGACGTGTCGTTCCATGGCTCGGATCAACCTCCTTCGCCGTGACGGGATGAGCTTGCCCGAACGTCGTTAATAGACGCTAAAATTCCGTTAGCATTGGACGTAAAAGAACGGTTATGGCCGCCGACCCGCCACAATCGCGGCGATCAGGCGGCGCGGCGGATCCAGCCGCCGCCCAGAACACGCGCCCCGTCATAGACCACGCAAGCCTGGCCCGGTGCCACGCCCATCGAAGGCGCGTCGAGCACGACCTCGCCGCCGCCGGTCCCATCGAGTGCGAGCGTGGCTTCGAGCGGCGGCTGCGCCGAGCGCAGCTTCACCGCGACGCGCATATCTTTCTTCGGCGCCCCGCCCAGCCAGTTGACGTCACGCAACGCAACGCGGCGCTCGCCCAAGGCAGCGCGCGGGCCGACGACGACGCGGCGTGCCTCGGGCTCGAGCCGCAGCACGAAGAGCGGCTCGGAAGCGGCGATGCCGAGACCCTTGCGCTGACCCACGGTGAAATAGATGACGCCGTCATGGCGGCCGAGAACGTTTCCCGTCTCGTCGACGATCTCGCCCGGCTCGACCGCGCCCGGGCGGAGCTTTGCCACCAGATCGCCATAGGAGCCGGTCGGCACGAAGCAAATATCCTGGCTGTCGGGCTTCGCCGCCACCGGCAGATCGAAGCGCCGCGCCAGGGCGCGCGTCTCGTCCTTGCGCAAACCGCCCAAGGGAAAGCGTAGATAATCCAACTGCGCGCGCGTGGTGGCGAAAAGGAAATAGCTCTGGTCACGGCTATCGTCGCGGGCGCGATGAAGCTCCGGACCGCCTTCGCCCTCGACACGCTGCGCGTAATGGCCGGTGGCGAGCGCATCGGCGCCCAGATCCTTGGCCGTCGCCAGAAGATCGCGGAACTTGACCGTGCGGTTGCAAGCGACACAAGGAATGGGCGTCTCGCCACGCAGATAGGCGTCGGCGAATTCGTCGATCACCTCGACGCGAAAGCGCTCTTCGTAATCGAGCTCGTAATGGGGAATGCCGAGCCGAGCCGCGACGCGGCCCGCGTCGTAGATGTCCTGGCCGGCGCAGCACGCGCCCTTCTTGGCCGTGGCCGCGCCGTGATCATAGAGCTGCAAGGTGACGCCGATCACCTCGCAGCCCGCCTCGACCATGAGCGCGGCGGTGGTCGCGCTGTCGACGCCACCCGACATGGCGACGACCACACGGCAATCCTTGGCCGGCTTGGGCAGATCGAAAGGAAAGGCCGGCATCGGCCCGCTGTCCTTGGCCGCTTCGCTCAGACGTTCATCATGTTCCGCGTCGCCTGCGGCAGGCGCACGGTGAGCCCGTCGAGCTCTTCGGTCATGATGATCTGACAGCCCAAGCGCGAGGTCTGAGTGAGCCCGAAGGCGAGATCGAGCATGTCTTCCTCGTCCTCGGTCGCGTCCTTCAAGAGCTCATACCAATCGGGATCGACGATGATGTGGCAGGTCGAGCAGGCGAGCGAGCCCTCGCACGCGCCTTCGATGTCGATGTCGTTGCGATGAGCGATCTCGAGCACGGACAACCCGATCGGCGCCTCGACCTCGCGCCGCGTCCCGTTGCGCTCGATGAACGTCATTTTCGGCATGGACCCCCCATTCAAACCGCTTTTACCCCGAGATCCTCGGCACGGACCGCCGCTTCGAGCGCCGCGTGCTCGATCGTATCGGTGCCGCCATCGACCAGATCGAGCACCTGAAGCCCCGCCTGCTGCGCCGCGATCGTCACCGGCGCCGCCTCGATCGGCAGGATCGCCACGACCGCATGTGTCACAGGCCGCGCCAATTGCTTTTCCGCGCGCGCGCGCAAGCCCAGCAGCAGCGCGGCAAGATCGGATTCTTCGAGGAAACGCGCGCCGCCGGCATCCGGCAGAATCTCGGCATTGCCGCCGACCGCGATCGCCACCGCGCCCGCGCCCTTGCGCACCGCCATGCCGACCGCGGCGCCCGGCGCCGATTCGTCGAGCGGCGGCCCTTCCGGCTCCTCGATCTGGA
>JBJKPV010000081.1:0-3718 GCA_046706015.1 Allostellaceae bacterium
TCAGGCGGAAGGCTGCGGCGCCCAAACCCGCGCCCAGCGCATAGGCGAGCCAAACCAAGCCAAAGATCGCAAAAGGCTCGCCGTTGCGTCGGTGGCGCGACACACCCTCGGCGAAGCGCAGGATGTCCCCGGTGATGAAGGTCGTATTGAACGGCACGCCGCAGCGCCCCGCGAGCGGATTTTGCAAGCCCATGGCAATGACGAGGAGAACGATCCCGCGCGCGGCGCCGACGAGATCGGCGAGCAGGATCAGTGCGGCCTCGGCGGCCAAAAGCACGCCCGGCGTGACGCGGCGCAGCGACCGATAAGCCACCACCGCCGTGGCGAAGAACAGCGTCAGCAGCCCGCCATATTGCCAGGCCGGCAATTCGCCGCCGCGATGGAAGAAGGCCAATCCCATCAAGACGGTATTGCCGGTCATCATGCCGGCGAACGCCTTGTAGCGGAGATAGCCCACCGCATCGGCGTAGCCGCCAATGAGGGCAAAGGCGATGGCCGCCGGCACCCCGGTCAGGCCGAGCGGGCGATGTTCGCCGAAAGCGCCCGCTCAGCGGGCAAGCTGAAGATCACCGTGGTGCCGACGTTCTTTTGGCTCTGGATGCGCAGCCTGCCGCCATGCAACTCGACCAGGCCGATGGCGAGCGGCAGGCCGAGGCCGGTGCCGGGGTGGCGCCGGCTCCAGGGGCTTGCCACCTGACCGAAGCGGGTGATCGCGGTCTCGACCTCCTCTTGATCCATGCCGATGCCGTGATCGGCGACCGCGACATGGAAGCCGTCCTCGGCAAAGCGTGCCGAGATCAGCACCTGCGTACCCGCGTCGCTGAACTTGATCGCGTTGGTGACGAGGTTAAGCAGGACCTGCTTGAGTTTCAGGGAGTCGGCGCGAAGCCGCGGCAGATTGGACGGCAGATCGATATCGATCGCGACCTCGAGCGCCCGCGCCCGCTCGCCGACGAGCTGCATCACGTCGCGCACGACTGCCGCAATATCGGTTTCGCTCTCGTCGAGCTCGATCTTGCCGGCTTCGAGCTTCGAGACATCGAGGATGTCGCCGATGATGCCGAGGAGGTGCTGCGCGCTGGTGGCGATGTCGCGCGCATAGCCGATATAGCGCGGCGAGCCGAGCGGGCCCATGTGCTGATCCGCCATGACCTGGCTGAAGCCAATGATGGCGTTCAAGGGCGTGCGAAGCTCGTGGCTCATATTCGCGAGGAACTCGGTTTTGCTGCGGCTCGCGATCTCGGCTTCCTCCTTGGCCTGGATCAGCGCGAGCTCGGCCTCCTTGCGGTCGGTGATGTCGAGCGAGGCGGTCACGACCAGGGTGGGCCGCCCGGACGGATCGCGCAGCAGCGCCTTGCTGGTCAAGAGAACGCGGCGTTTGCCGCTGCCGGCAGGCAACGTTTCTTCGAAGGCGCCGGGCTGATCGATGCCGGCGATGATCCGCCGGTCGCGCTCCATGCTGGCATGCGCGGTCAGATCGTCGCGCACCTCGACCGGCGTCAGGCCGATGATCTGATGCGACGGCCGGCCGACGCGGCGCGAGAACCAGTCATTGACGAAGACATAGCGGCCTTCGCGGTCGGTGGCCGCGACCATCACCGGCACCGCATCGATGACGCGGATGAGCAGCTCGTGGCTCTCCTTGAGCGCGTCGCGGTGGCGCTCGGCCTCGGCCACGATCTTCTGCTCGAGCGCTGAAGCGCGCTCCTTCAGCTGGAGCTGCTGGCGCCGCAATGTGAGAAGGTTGCGCGAGCGGACGCGGAATTCATGATGGTCGAGCGGGCTGAGAAGGAAATCGGTCGCGCCCGCCTCGAGCGCCTGATAGCGCAGATCGCGGTCCTCGTAGGAGGTGATGACGATCACCGGCACGTCGGCACAGCTGGGAATCGCACGGAAGCGGCGCAGGAATTCGGCCCCGTCGAGCTCCGGCATGTTGAAATCGGTGATGAGCAGATCGGGCGGCGTCTCGGCGCCGGTGTCGAGCGCCTTTTGCGGACGGTCGAAGATTTTCACTTCGATGCCGTCAGCCAGGGTCCGGGCGAGGCGCTCGAGAATCTTCACATTCGTCGCACGGTCATCGACGATCGCGACGGTCTGGCGGCTGGGATTGGTATCCGTCTGGCTCAAGCTCTCGCCCGCAAAAGTGCTTCGCAAAGTATCTGCGCCGCGACGGGGATGCTGCAAGCCTTTCCCGCTGTCGGCGTTCAGCTTCTCTTAATGATGATAAAGATTGGTTAAGAAAGTGTTAGCGGCGGTTCAGACGGAAATGTTCTTGAATTGTTTCGCCAGCGCCAAGCCTTGACCCTGGTAATTGGATTTGAGCCCGACGCCGTAGAGCCGGTCCGGCTTGCCGGCCATGCGCTCATATTGCAGCCAGCCGACGGTCTGGCCGTCTTCGAGCGTGAAGGGCACCTCGTGCGAGCGCACCTCGAGCACGGCCTTCGACACCGCGTCGCCCCAGCCGAAGCCGGGATCGAAGAAGCCCGCGTAATGGACGCGGAACTCGCCGACCGCCGTGTCATAGGCGACCATTTCCGCGGCGTAATCGGGCGGAATCCGCACCGCCTCGCGCGTGACGAGGATATAGAAATCATTCGGGTCGAGGATCAGCGGCGGATCGCGGTGGTAATAGATCGGCTCCCAGAAATCCGCCGGATCGTAATGGGCGATCTTTTCGACATCGATCCGGTCGGTGTGCTTCTTGGCGCGATAGCCGATGAGCCCGCCTTTGCCGCCGCCATGCAAGTCCACGGACAGGCGCAGCATCTTGCGCTCGGCGAAGTCTTGCGTGTTGGTCTCGGCGAAGACGAGTTGCCCGCTGTCATGGAGACGCTGTAGTTCACTGGCCGCGATCACCGGCGAGCCGCGGCGGAAGCGAAGCTGATTGAGCCGCGAGCCGGCGCGGACGACGACGCTGAAGGTGCGCGGCGCGATCTCGACATAGAGCGGGCCCTGATAGCCGCGCTCGAGCCGGTCGAAGCTGGCCGAGCGGTCGCCGATGAGGCGCGTCAGAATGTCGACCCGCCCAGTCGAGCTCTTCGGATTGCCGAAGGCGATGACGCCGCTCTTGAGATTGAGCGATTCGAGCAGCGGCACGACATAGACGCAGCCACGCTCGAGCACGGCGCCGTTGCAGATATCGACGGGATAGGCGTCCAATTGCTGCATCTTGTCGAGGACAGTGCTCTCCGGCCCCGGCAAGAAACTCGCCCGCACGCGCCATGCCGTGGGGCCCAAGCGCAAATCGATGCTCGCAGGCTGCACCTGATCGGCCAGGATCTCGGTCTTCGCCCAGATCTCATGCTCGCGCAGCATGTTGTTGATTGCCTGGAAAGGCAAAATGCCGGTGCGCGCGGCGTTCTTCGCATCCTCGCGAAAGAGGCTCTTGGCGGGGCTTTCGATCGTACTGACGACTCTAATGATTCACTTGGGGGCGATCAAAGGACATCGATCCACAATCGGTCCTACGCGTCCTCCACCGCAAGCGCGGGGAAAGCTGCCCATTCAATCAATATGTTGCCGAGGTCACCCCCGCAATTCGAGCGCGGTGGATGGTCGCTCCGATCGCGCTTAGTCGATCTCCGATTCGGAAAATCCTTCCGCCTCGGCGTCCTCGATCTCGGCGCGAAAGGCGGCGAGCGAGCGCTCCCAGAAGCGGTCGAGCCATTGGCGCATGACGCTGAGGCCCGCCGGGTCGATCTGATAAACGCGCTTGGCG
>JBJKPV010000082.1:0-3767 GCA_046706015.1 Allostellaceae bacterium
CGCGGAGCTTGCGCGAGGCCGGCGTTCCGTCGAGGCCGAAGGCGCGCCAGGGTAGCATCGCTTCGGCGACGATCCGCGGCTGGTCGGCGCCGAAATAAAGCGCGTTGGCACCCGGCACTTTGACGCAGCGATCCTGATCGAGGCGCGAAGCCGCGCCGACACAGAGCAGTGGCGCCATCGGCGGAAAGTCGCGCGTCTTGCCCTTGGGCGGAATGAAGAAGAGCGTGAAGCGCTTTGGGCCCGCGCCCGCATCGACGTCGAGCTCGATGCTATAGGCTTCGCTGAGCGGGAACGCGCCCTCATAGGCGAGCAGGTCGAGATCGTAATAGTCCTGGCCGATCGTCGCGAGGGCGAGGCCCTTGTCGCTCCAAGAGAGATAAGCCTCGCCAAAGGCGATCTTCCCCAGTTGCGCTTTGAGCGGGGGTAAGAGCGAGGCGGGCTTCGGCCAGTCGATCAGCGACAAATGCTGTGGGTCGATGGTCGCGTAGGGAATGGCGAAATCGCGGCGCCCCCGGCGCGGCGCAACTGCCGCATGGGCATGGATTTCCGGCAAGCGCCGGTTCGCCGCGCTCAGTGCCCTCACCAGCCGCACATAAGGCTGGTCGCGAATGTCGACGAGGCCGAAATTGTAATCCTCGCTATCGGCGCGCCCGCCCAGCGGATAGTCGTAATACTGGAACCAGTGAAGACCGACGAGTTCCGGAATCGCCGCAAAGCGCTGCGCGGCTTCGGCCGCGCCCGCGGCGCGCTCGGCCTGGGTGTCGACGGTCATCAGATGGCCGTTATTGGCGTTGCCGGTGCGGTTGTCGCGCGCGGCAAAGAACCATTCGGAGATGAGCACGGGCTTGCCGTGGGTGAGGCGGCGCAGCCCGTCGAAGAAGTAAGGCGCGATCCAGCCTTCCGGGCTGTCGACGTTGTAATTGACCGCGATCGCGTCGACATGGGGCGCCTCGGCGCGGATCGCTTCAGGATCGTAATAGATCGGCAGCCTGTCGCCGAAATAGAGCGCGTCGGGATCGGCTTTCTTGATCGCGGCCTCGGCGAGCGTGTAGTAGCGCTCGGCGACGACTGCGGTCCAACGCCGCACCGCGCCGATGCCGTGACCGCCGACGCGCAGCTTGGTCGGCGACTGCGCCGCAAGCAGCGCCTTCCAGCCATGAACGTCCTCGGGCGGGACAAAGTCGCGGGCAAACCGCCGCCAATCGTCGTGATAGATCTGGCGCAGCATTTTCACCCAACGCTGCTTGGTGAAATTGCTCGCGGGCTTCTGGCTGTAGAAGACGAAGAGCGCGCCGCTCCACCAGCCGACTTCGTTGTCGGAGAAATAGCCGATGCGATAGGGCGACTGACGATAGGGGGCGGTGAGCTTTACCGCCTCGGCTTCCATCCGAGCCGGCATCGCGGGATCGAACGGGTCGAACCAATGAAAGCGCGACAGCCGTCCCAATTCGAGATTGATGACGCTCGGCAGCTTCAATTCCTGCGGCGGCAGCGACCACGCGCCGGCCGAATTGAAGCCCCATTGATGCAAGCGCGCCCGCGTCTTGCGGATCCACTCGGCAAGCGTGCCGGCGCTCGAATGCCAGTCGTAATGCGGCCGCTCGAGCCGTGCGCCGGAAATGCCGCCATCGACGACGTTGACGCCGATCGAGAAGAATTTCTTGCCGCAGGGCGTGACGAGAAAGCTCGCCCCGTGCTCGCGCGTCAAAGACCAGCGTGTCGAGGCCGCGCTGTCGAGATCGCAAGCCCGCGCGGAACCGCCGCCGAAGAAAATCGCCGCCGCGAGCAGCGGAACGGCTGCCCCGCGGCGAAGCCTCATGCAGCCGTGCCGCCGACGGTCAGCCCATCCATGCGCAAGGTCGGCTGACCGACGCCCACCGGCACGCCCTGGCCGTCCTTGCCGCACGTGCCGATGCCGCGGTCGAGCGCCAGATCGTTGCCGATCATGGTGATCTTGGTGAGCGCGTCCGGGCCGTTGCCGATGAGCGTCGCGCCCTTGACGGCCCTGCCGACCTTGCCGTCCTCGATGAGATAGGCCTCGGACGCCGAGAAGACGAATTTGCCCGAGGTGATATCGACCTGGCCGCCGCCGAAATTGACCGCGTAGAGGCCGCGCTTCACCGAGGCGATGATCTCGGCGGGCGCCTTGTCGCCGGCCAGCATATAGGTGTTGGTCATGCGCGGCATCGGCGCATAGGCAAAGCCCTGGCGCCGTCCATTGCCGGTCGGGCGCATCCCCATGAGCCGCGCGTTGAGCCGGTCCTGCATATAGCCCTTCAGGATCCCGTCCTCGATCAGCACCGTATAGGACGAGGGCGTGCCTTCATCGTCGATCGAGAGGGAACCGCGCCGGTCCTGCATGGTGCCGTCATCGACCACGGTGACGCCGGGGCTGGCGACGCGCTGACCGATCAGCCCCGAGAAGGCCGAGGTCTTCTTGCGGTTGAAATCGCCTTCGAGCCCATGTCCCACCGCCTCGTGCAGCATGACGCCGGGCCAGCCGGGCCCGAGCACAACGGTCATTTCGCCGGCCGGCGCAGGCACCGAGTCGAGATTGACCAGCGCCTGGCGCAGCGCCTCGTCGACCTCGGCGCGCCAATTGGCCGGGTCGAAAAAGCGCTGATATTCGAAGCGGCCGCCCGTGCCCGAACTGCCGCTCTCCATGCGCGCGCCCTCGCCGACGACGATGTTGACGTTGAGACGCACCAGCGGGCGGATATCGCCGACCCGCGTGCCGTCGGCGCGGATGATCTGCACCGCCTGCCACACGCCGCCGAGCGAGGCCGCCACCTGCTTCACCCGCGGGTCCTTGGCGCGGGCATAGGCGTCGATATCGGCCAAAAGCTTGGTCTTGGCCGCGAACTCGACCAAGCCGAGCGGGTTGACCGGGACGTAGAGCTGACGGTTGGTGCCGGCGGGGGGCGCCGCCATGGTGCCGCTATGCCCCTGGCGGACGGCGCGCACCGTCTCGCCGGCGCGGCGGATCGCCTCTTCGCTCAGCTCCGAGGCGTGGGCATAGCCGGTCGACTCGTCCGCGAGCCCGCGCAGGCCGAAGCCCTGGCTGGTGTCGAACGCGGCCGATTTGATCCGGCCATCGTCGAGGGTAAGGCTCTCGGATTGCGCGTATTCGAGGAAGAGCTCGCCATCGTCCGTCCCGGCGAGCGCCTCGGCGACGATGCGCTCGACCCGCGCGCGGTCCATGCCGGTCTTGGTGAAGAATAGGTCGTCGGTCTGCGCGAGGTCGGTCATGTCAAATCTCCGAAAGGGGCTTCATGCCATGAAGGGTAAGGCGGCACCAGGGACATCAGTCAGATATGGGGAGCGGGCGCCGCCGCGCCCACTCGCTCGGCTTGTTTTATGCGGCATAAAGTCGCAATGATGCGGTTGGCGTCGGGCCTCGGCGGAGGTTATTAGGATGCCTGTAATTTCGGCGCATGGGGCGGGCTTGGCCTTCGGTTTGGCGAGGGGCGTAACGAGTATGCGATTGATCGGAAAACTGGCGCGGTCGGCGGTGGCGATGCGCGTGTGGCGGGTTGGCGCGGTGGCGGCCGGCGGGGTAATGCTCGCAGCGGCCTGGGCGCAGCTCGCGATGGCGGAGCAGCCTCATCCCTGGGAGATGGGGATGGTCCAGGGCGACACGCCGGTGCGCGAGCGGATCGACGTCTTCCATAACTTGATTCTCCTCCCGATCATCACCGTGATCACGGTCTTCGTGCTCGGCCTCCTCGTCTATGTGATGTGGCGCTACAACGCCAAGCGCAACCCGA
>JBJKPV010000083.1:0-7616 GCA_046706015.1 Allostellaceae bacterium
CGCTTGGCTGCGCGAGTTCAATCGCCAGATTCTCGCTGACAAGCTGGGACGCTTGTTCAACGACTATTGGGCGCTTCATCCCGACGTCATCGAGAACATCCTGACGAAATACCCGACGTGGTGCGACAACAGCGATACACCCGAGACCGAGAGCTGCGCGCAGCAGCTTGGCGCATCGCTCGATCGCGCGGTGGCGGATCTGGCCAAGCGCTATGGCAGCGACATGGACGAATGGTTCTGGGGCATGGCGCATCCGGCGGAATTTCCCCATCCGATCTGGTCGCGCCTGCCCCTCATTGCGCGCTTCCTCGCCCTTGCCATTCCCGATGGCGGCGGCTTCGACACGATCGACAATGGCACGATGGTGGTGCGCCGGACGGCCGATCCTTTTGCCGCCGTGCACGGCCCGACCCTGCGCATGATCGTCGATATGGCCGATCCAGCCGCCGCGCGCTTCATGATCACGCCGGGCCAATCGGGCAATATCTTGTCGCCACACTACGACGATCTGATGCGGCCATGGCGCGATGTAAACTATTTACGCTTCGGCGACGATGCGAGCGGCGGCGTGTTGGTGCTCGCGCCGCGCTGACGCCACGCATTCATGGTAAATAAAACTTTGCCGCCGTCGCCGCCCGGCGACGAGCGACGCACAACTGTTGCGCAGCTTTTATCGAACCTTAACCCGAAGGTCCTTAAAGTTGGATGGAACATTCTGGTGACGAGGACAACATGCAGTCCGCGTATCTTGATATCATCGCGCTGGTCGAACGGCTTCATCGCCAATTCCTCGAACTCGTCAAGCTCGAGCTCGACACGAACGGCGTGCATGACATCAACAACGTGCAGGCGATGATCCTATACAACATCGGCGACCTCGAGATGACGGTCGGCGAGTTGACGTTGCGCGGCTGCTATCTCGGTTCCAACGTTTCCTACAATCTGAAGAAGATGCTCGAGAACGGCTATATCGTGCAGGAACGCTCCTCGCATGATCGTCGCTCGGTGCGCGTGCGCCTTTCCGAAAAGGGGATCGCGCTGCACGCGAAGATGAAGGCCATGCATGAGCGGCATCTGGCTTCGCTCAGCGACGGCGTCGTCCAGGCCGACGATTTGGTCTCAGCGCATCGCACGCTGCGCCGGCTCGAGCGCTTCTGGACCCACGCGGTCGAGATGGGCGCGCGCGCTGCGGCCTTCCCGCCGGCGGCGGCCTAAAGGCCGATCGATCACCCCGTCACCGGTTGAGAGACGCCAGCCGCGCGGCTGGCGTTTTTCTTTTGCGCGTTTGCGCCCGGCGCCGGCCTTCAGAACGCCGCCAGCCCCGTTTGCGCGCGGCCGAGGATGAGGGCATGAATGTCGTGCGTGCCCTCATAGGTGTTGACGGTCTCGAGATTCATCATGTGACGGATGACGTGATACTCGTCGACGATGCCGTTGCCGCCGTGCATGTCGCGCGCCATGCGCGCGATGTCGAGCGACTTGCCGGTCGAGTTGCGTTTGAGGATCGAGACCATCTCGGGCGTGGCGCGCCCTTCGTCCTTGAGCCGGCCCAGCCGCAGGCAGGCGTGAAGTCCGAGCGTGATCTCGGTCATCATGTCGGCGAGCTTCTTCTGGACCAGCTGGGTCCCGGCAAGCGGCTTGCCGAAGGCTTTGCGCGAAAGCGTGTAGTCGCGCGCCGCGTGCCAGCAGAATTCGGCGGCGCCAAGCGCGCCCCAGGCGATGCCGTAGCGCGCATTGTCGAGACAGGTGAACGGGCCGCGCAGGCCGGTTACGCCGGGGAGGATGTTCTCCTCGGGCACGAACACATCCGCCATCACGATCTCGCCCGTGACCGAGGCGCGCAAGCTGAACTTGCCGTCGATTTTGGGCGTCGAGAGGCCCTTCATGCCGCGCTCCAGGATGAAGCCGCGGATCGTGTCGTCGAGCTTCGCCCAGACCACCATGATGTCGGCGATCGGCGAATTGCTGATCCACATCTTGGCGCCGTTCAGGGCATAGCCGCCATCGACCTTCTTGGCGCGGCTCTTCATGCCGCCGGCATCGGAGCCGTGATCGGGCTCGGTCAGGCCGAAACAGCCGACCATCTCGCCGGTCGCGAGCTTGGGCAGGTATTTCTGCTTCTGCTGGTCGGTGCCGAAATCGTTGATCGGTCCCATCACCAAGGATGATTGCACGCTCAGCGTCGAGCGATAGCCGCTGTCGACGCGCTCGATCTCGCGCGCGACCAGCCCGTAGCAGACGTAATTGACGCCGGCGCAGCCATAGCCGGAAATCGTCGAGCCCAAGAATCCGAGCGCGCCCATCTCGTTCCTGATCTCGCGGTCGAAGCGCTCCTCGCGGAAGGACTCCTTGACGCGCGGCATGAGCTTGTCCTGGGCATAGGCGCGCGCGCTGTCGCGCACCATCTTTTCCTCGTTCGTCAGCTCGTCCTCGAGCAGAAGCGGGTCCTGCCAGTTGAAGCTCGGCCTCTCCTTGCGCGGCGCGGTCGCCATCGGTTTCTCCCGTTACCCCGAAAAGGGCGCTATTCTAACGTCATGGCCGCGGAGCGCGAGGTCCTGTTTGAATTTCGACGCGTCGGTGCGGCGGTCAAGGTGACCGCCGTCGATGCTGCGACCGGGACCGAGGTTTCGCTCGTCGGCGCTCCGGCCGCGGGCGAGGCGGCGTTGAAGCGGCTGGCAAAGCAGAAGCTCGACTATGTGATGGCCAAGCAGGCGAAGGGCTCCGGCTAGGCCCTGTCTACATCGTCGTCACGGCCGCGACGCTGCCGAGTTTGGCCGATCCGGCAGGAGCGGCGGGCGGGTCGATGCGAGACATCGGCCAAGCGCCGCAACGAGCCGGGCGGCCAAAATCGACGCGTCCCGATGGGTTGCGGCGAAAATCAGCCTTTGATGCGTCGAAAGCCTCGATCGTGTTCCCGACACGCTCCTCGCCTTTCTCCTATCATAGGCCGATTTTCGCACGCAACGCGGCTCGCGAGGACGATGTAAACAGGGCCTAAGCCGGAGCGCGCAGCCGCGCCTTCGCGCGCGGCTTGATGAGGAGGCGGGCCGCGCCCAGCAGGGTGAGACCCCCGGTCGCAGCCAGTACCACCCAGCTCGGGCGAAGCCCGGTCTCGAGCGAGAGATTGGCCATCACGACAAGGCCGAAGGGCGCGCCCATCGCCAGCCAGAAGTAGAGCGCTTCGCCGAAGGCCGTGAGAAGGCCGGCCATGATACTGAGCGCGGCCATGGCGCGCACCGAGACCTTGCCCTTGCCGAAGCGCCAGGCGACAGCGCGGCAGCCCATCAGCCAGACGAAGATCCCAGCCATCACCGTGGGTTCCCATTCGTTGAGCTTCGACTGGAGAAAGTAGTGGATGACGGCGAGCAGCGCGATCGCATAGACGATGCGGTGAAGCTTCTGCCAGCGCCGCGCGCCGAGGCTGCGCTGCCAGCCATCGGTCGAGGTGACGGCGAGCACGCCCAGCCCGATGACGGCGGTGAAGCCGATGGTCAGGTAAATGCGCAGCACGATCTCCGAAGCGACCGTGGCGAGGTTGAACGCCTCGTCCGCGACATAGAGCGAGAGATGGACGAGGACATAGGCGAAGGCCGCGACGCCGACCATGCGCCGTACCTGCAGGAGCTGCGGCCATTGCAGCACCGCCCGTGCCGGTGAGATCGCCAGCGCAATGAAGATGAGGCGGATGGTCCAGTCGCCGAATTCGTGGATCGCCTCGGTCAGGGGGCGGGCGCCGAGGAGGCCGAGCTCATAGGAGAGGGCGATCCAGACGGCCGGGACGAACAGCGAGACGAGCACGGCCGTCTTCAGCGGCGAGATTCGGCCCGAATAATCGTACCAGGGAAGCGCGCGCCGGTTCATCGCGCCGCCCTTCTAGCGCAGCCCTTGGTCTGCGCCCAACGAAAATCCTTCACGATTCGGCGATTTTGCTGGCTTGCCCCCCTTCGCGGGGCCGCATAACTTGGCTTGTCCATGAGTTACTTCCTGCAACAGCTCATTAACGGTCTCACGCTCGGCGCGATCTACGGCCTCATCGCCATCGGCTACACGATGGTTTACGGCATCGTCGGCATGATCAATTTCGCCCATGGCGAGATCTACATGATCGGTGCCTTCGTATCGCTCATCACCTATTTCGTTCTGGGTGCGGCCGGGGTTACATGGGTCCCGCTCGCGCTGATGCTGGTGCTGCTCTCGGCGATGGGCTTCACCGCCTTCTATGGCTGGGCGGTGGAGCGCATCGCCTACCGTCCGCTGCGCGGCTCCTTCCGCCTGGCACCGCTGATTTCGGCGATCGGCATGTCGGTCTTCCTCCAGAATTACGTGCAGCTCCTCCAGGGAGCGCAGGTCAAGAGCATGCCGCCGGTTGTCACCGGCGGTTTGCACTTGATGGAGAGCGGCGGGTTCGTGGTGCAGGTGAGCTATCTCCAGATCGTCATCGTGGTCGCGACCGTGGCGCTGATGGCGGGATTCAGCCTGATGATTGCGGCGACCCCGCTCGGGCGTGCGCAGCGCGCCTGCGAGCAAGACATGACCATGGCCGCGCTCTTGGGCATCAATGTCGACCGCACCATTTCGACCACCTTCATCATCGGCGCCTTGCTCGCGGCGGTGGCGGGGATGATGGTGACGCTCTATTACGGCGTGATCGACTTCTTCATCGGCTTCCTCGCGGGCATGAAGGCGTTCACCGCCGCGGTGCTCGGCGGCATCGGCTCCTTGCCCGGCGCCATGTTGGGTGGCGTGCTGATCGGTCTCATCGAGGCCTTCTGGTCGGGTTATTTCAACGCCGCTTACAAGGATGTCGCGGTCTTCGGCATTCTCATCCTGGTGCTCGTGCTGCGGCCATCGGGCCTGCTCGGACGGCCGGAAGTGGAGAAGGTTTGATGGTGTTGCGGCACGCCGCCAAGGACGCGCTGCTCGCCGCCTTCGTCGCTTTCGTTCTTGCCGTTCCCCTGGTCGGATTCACCACCCGCGAAGGGGGCGCCGCGGTGGTGGTCGAGACGCGCTTCGTCTGGGTCGCCGTCGCTGTCGCCGCGGTCTTCCTTGGACGGCTTGTCTGGGGCTTTGCGCCGCGACGCGCGAGCCTGCCCGCGCTGCCGGCGCTCGGCATTCCCTGGCACCAGCATACCACGCTGATCGGATGGCTCGGACTCGCAGCCGCGATCCTGTGGCCGTTCCTGCCGTTTTCGTCGCGCTATCTCGTCGATCTCGCGACCACGGTGCTGATCTACATCATGCTCGGCTGGGGTCTCAATATTGTGGTCGGCCTCGCCGGCATGCTCAATCTCGGCTATGCAGGGTTCTACGCCGTCGGCGCCTATTCCTTCGCGCTCTTCGCGCAATGGTTCGATCTGAGCTTTTGGCAGGCCTTGCCGATTGCGGGCTTGCTCGCGGCCATCGTCGGCGGCCTGCTTGCCTTTCCGATCTTGCGGCTGCGCGGCGATTATCTCGCGATCGTCACCTTGGGCTTCGGCGAGATCATCCGCATCATCCTCATCAACTGGACCTCAGTCACCGGCGGTCCGAACGGCATCAGCGATATTCCGCGCCCGACCTTCTTCGGCCTGGCGCTGGAGCGGAGCGCACCGGCGGGCACCAAGACCTTCGCGCAGTTCTTCGGCATCGATTTCGATCCGGAACAGCGCATCGTCTTTCTCTATTTCGTCATCCTCGCTCTGGTGCTTCTCACCAACGCGGTCATTCTGCGCCTGCGGCGCCTGCCCGTCGGCCGTGCCTGGGAAGCCTTGCGCGAGGACGAGATCGCCTGCCGCGCGCTCGGCATCAATCCGACCAAGGTGAAGCTCTCGGCCTTCGCGATCGGCGCGCTGTTCGCGGGCTTCGCCGGCGCGTTCTTCGCCGCGCGTCTCGGCTTCATCAGCCCCGAAAGCTTCACCTTCCAGGAATCGGCTACCATGCTGGCGATCGTCGTTTTGGGCGGTATGGGCAGCCAGATGGGCGTGGTGCTCGCCGCGATCATTCTCGTGACCCTGCCCGAGTTCGGCCGCGAGTTCAGCCAGTTCCGCATGCTGCTGTTCGGCGCGGCGATGGTCGGGATCATGGTGTGGCGGCCGCGCGGCCTCTTCGCCACGCGCCAGCCTTCGATCCTGCTCGGCGAGCGCGCAAGCAAGGCCGCGCCATGAGCGAAGCGCCGCTGCTGGCGGTCGACGATCTCACCATGCGCTTCGGCGGCTTGATCGCGGTGGACGCGCTCTCCTTTGCGGTCGCGCCGCATCAGATCACCGCCATCATCGGCCCCAACGGCGCCGGCAAGACCACGGTCTTCAATTGCCTGACCGGCTTCTATCGACCGAGCGCGGGCACGCTCGCGCTGACGCGCGCGGGCAAGAAGTTGCGGCTCGAGCGGATGGAAGGCTGGCGCATCGCCCGCGACGCCGGCGTGGCGCGCACCTTCCAGAACATCCGGCTCTTCGCCGGCATGACCGCGCTCGAGAATCTGATCATCGCCCAGCATACCAAGCTGTCGCGGGCGAGCTTTTATGCGTTGGGCGGACTCTTAGGCACGCGCCGCTATCGCGCGGCCGAGGCCGAGGCGGTGGAGAAGGCGCGCTATTGGCTCGACCTCGTCGCTTTGACCGCAAGCGCCGACCTCGATGCCTCGACCTTGCCTTACGGCGCGCAGCGCCGGCTCGAGATCGCGCGCGCCATGTGCACCGATCCCGCGCTGCTCTGCCTCGACGAGCCCGCTGCGGGTCTCAATCCGCATGAATCCGCCGAGCTCAATCGCCTGCTGCTCTCGATCCGCGATCGCCACGGCGTCGGCGTGCTGCTGATCGAGCACGACATGAACGTGGTGATGGGAATTTCCGATCACATCGTCGTGCTCGATTACGGGCGCAAGATCGCCGACGGCACGCCAGAAGCGGTGCGGCGCGATCCCGCGGTGATCAAGGCCTATCTCGGCGAGGGCGAGGACTGAGCGCGCGATGCTGACGATCAGCGGCGTCCACAGCGCTTATGGCAATATCGAGGCGCTGAAAGGCGTCGATCTCGAGGTTGCGGCGGGCGAGATCGTGACTTTGATCGGCGCCAATGGCGCGGGCAAGTCGACCTTGCTGATGACGATCTGCGGTCGGCCGCGCGCCGTGGCGGGACGCATCATGTATGACGGAGAGGAAATCACGACGCTCCCGACCTACGAGATCATGCGTCGCGGCATCAGCCATGCACCGGAGGGACGCCGCATCTTTCCGCGCATGACGGTGCTCGAAAACCTCCAAATCGGTGCGACGGTGGCCGATCCGAGGCATTTTGCCGCGGACCTCGAACGTGTGATGACGCTCTTTCCGATCTTGAAGTCGCGGAGCCTGCAGCGCGGCGGCACGCTCTCGGGTGGCGAGCAGCAGATGCTGGCGATCGCCCGCGCCTTGATGGGCAGGCCGCGGCTGTTGCTGCTCGACGAGCCCTCGCTCGGGCTCGCGCCTTTGATCGTCAGGCAGATTTTCGATGTCATCGCCGCGATCAACCGCGACGAGAAGATCACGGTCTTTCTCGTCGAGCAGAATGCCCATCATGCGCTGCGCCTCGCCCATCGCGGCTATGTCATGCAGAACGGCAAGATCACGCTGTCGGGAACCGGTCGCGCGCTGCTCGAC
>JBJKPV010000084.1:0-7720 GCA_046706015.1 Allostellaceae bacterium
GTTCCGGTTCCTGAATCCATGCATAAAGCAGGTCTTTTTCTTTGTCCTGCGGCCCTTCCTTAATTTCGTCAAACGTCTCGGGTGGCATCTTGATATCACCTGCCGCCGAGCGCTGCGTAAGCCATTCCCAGAACTGAGGTACGGCGTCAACTGGATAATATTGATTATGAGCCGTGATCAAGACGTTTGCATCGAGAAGATAGAGCACGTTGCTTAGCCCACTTGCCGAGCGGTCGGCGACAATAATCCACTCAGCAAGGGACCGACGCTGCGTGCCTTAACTCCGAGAATCCTGGCAGCCTTAGTCGGCGTTAGCGAACCTTCGCTCAACGTTCGCGCCGCAAAGTGAAGAAGCGCCGTCCCGACCCTATGCCGTCTCACCACATAGAAATTGGGGCCGCCGTCACGCTCGCGGGCGCGTTCGCGCTCAGCCTCGCGTCCTTTCCGCCACTCGGTTAAAAACTTGCGCGCAAGCGCTTGCCACACCGCGTATGAAAATACGTCGGCTCGATAAAGTCGGTAAGCAACCATCGATCGGCTGATATGCCGTTCACGTGCAAAATCGCTTATAGGCCGAGCAAGTCGATCTGGGTCGCTCAGATCATCGAGTTGCGACGCCAAATATCCAGCAAGTGCACGCAACTCCGGCTCGGGTAGCAAGAAATTGCCCGCTACGTCGTTGCAGAACTGCTCGATCCTATTTTCTGCCGATCCACCGCTAACACCGGTTGACCCGAGCCACAGATGCGCTAGTTCATGCAGGAGCGTGAAGGACCAGGCTGGCTTCGCGTCCTGATCGTTGATCACGATAAAAGGCGCGAGCGGGTCAGCTAACGCGAATCCGCGGAACGCCGCGACATCGAGCGCGGTGTGATGGCTTCCGAGGTTGCCCAGGAGAAGGACAAATACCCCCGCTTTTTCTACTTTAGCCCGAAGCAGCGCAAACGCCGCCTCCGGCGAAACCTGTGCGCGATATTCGCCTAAATCTAGTTGTAAGGTTTGCCGCATTGCCGCGAGTAGGGGCCCGACGCCGTCGAGCGGCGTCTGCGAACCGACGAATCCAACGGTGACAGCGTCCTCTTCCTCTTCGAGGATCGCCCTAACCATAGCTTGGCGCCCTTTAACGTCTCGCACGAGAGCGTCGACGAGCGGCTCGGCCGAAGTCTCGCGCTCGGGCAAGCTACGGAAATCATCGCCGCGGTCGCCCATATTCGGTGGCTGAGCCAGATAGAACGCAAGCAACGGCCGATGATAGAGCTTTGCCATACGTAATAGCAGCGATCTGCTAGGCGCTCGCTCGCCGAGCTCAAGCTCTCGGAGGCGATCCACGGCTGGAACCCCACGTGCCGCCTGTATATCAAGCTTCTCCGCGGCATCGGCACGCGATAAGCGAGCTGTTTCGCGAGCCCAAATCAGAAGCTGTGGATTGACGTGCGGCATAGATGTTTTCCGAGGCACCCGTCAGCGAAAGCGACTCATGATCGTAGCGTTAACTGAGGTTCTGCGCAAAATCTTGCAATGCCGAACGCGGTCGGCTGTGGCGCTTGACTGCAACAGAGCCAAGTGGAACTAACCGCGCATGCAGGAGCTTGGTCCCGTCCGACGGCCCCATCAAATCGTATAGGGATGCCGATCGATGACTCCTTTTGAGACTGCGCATGAAACCAATCGCGGGATCGAGGCCGGCACCGATCACCTGTGACGGAACCTGCGCTTCAGGATTGGCATACGCTACGCGGGTGGCTTCCGCATCACGAAGATAAACACGCCATCGGGCTCCTCGCGCGCCTCGATCATGGTGGCACCGGTGAGCGCGCAGAAATGCCCGCAATCCTCTGCCTCGCCCGGGTCGGTCGCCTCGACCGCCATCGTGCCGCCCGGTGCCAGCGCCTTCATCGCCTTGCGCGCTTTCAAGACCGACAGCGGACATTTCATGCCCTTGGTGTCGACGGTGATGCCGGCCGTCATCGGAATCTGTTCGATTGCGGGAAGCCCGGCGCTCCTCTCGTCGAAGCCGCGCGGCCGCCCTGCGCATAAGCCAACAGCCTCGCGCCCCCAACACCGAAGCCGCGTGAGCGCCCTCTCCCCGCTCGATCTTGTTTTCTTTTCTTTGCGCCAAGACAGCGTTATGCTCGCAAAAAAAGATGTCCCGCTGCGCTGAACCGGGAATGGGAGGATCACGCTTCCGTGGTGATCCAAAGCGAGCGAGGATCTAGCGCCGGTTCCGGCGCCGTCCTCCGTGATATCCCCATCGGCCCCGCCGCCACGGCAACGCCGCCGGCGATCGCGTCTTCTCGAACGGTGACACGGGCTTGCCGCAACGCCGCGGCGACGCCAAATCCGCCCTTCGCTCGGGTCGGCCCGATGTATCGCCGCAAGACCATTCCCGACCATCATCGACCAGAAAAAACCCAAGCAAATCCGTTCCGTCGGCGACACGAAAGCGTCGCCACGGCGGAAAACTAAATTTCATGAGAGGAAGCGCCATGACTACAGCCTCGACTTCGACCCCAGCGCGCAGGCCCAACCTGCTGCATCTCGGCTTCGCCGTCTTCTTTGCCGCCATCGGCTTCATCCTGTGTGCCCCGACCCGGCTCGATATCGCGATCATCTTCAGGGAAGTGATGCACGGCCTCGGCGTGACCAGCCTCGCCGCGGGCGGATTTCTCGCGACCGCGACCCTGATCGGCGAGGGCTTGACCGAGATGCTCACGGGCGGTTTCTCCGATCGATGGGGCCGCATGAGCACCCTCGTCGTCGGCCTGGTGGTCTATTCGATCTTCGGCATCCTGACCGCGCTCTCGGTGGCGCTTCCCGTGACCTATCTCTTCCGCATTTGCTTGGGCATCGGACAGGCGATCTTCGTTCCGGCGTGGTTCGCCTTCGTCGGCGGCATCCACGGGAAACGCCGCGGCGTCCTGCTCGGCTTCATCGGCGGATTGTTCACGGTCGGCGTGGCCTTGAACCCGCTTCTGACCAAGGACATGTTCCAGGCGACCGGGCATTGGCAGACGCCCTTCATCGGCTACGGCGTCTTGGGCCTGGTCCTGGCGGCGGTCGTCTACCTGCTCGGGCGGGGACCGAGCCGCATCTTCGAGACGCGGTACCATGAGCTTCCGGCGCCGCCGGCGGCCCATGAAGAGTCGCGCTTCGGCTGGCTGCTCAATCGCAACATGATGCTGCTCTTCGCCACGATGCTGTTCTGGGGCTACGCGCAGTACGGATTCCTCGGCCTGGTCGTGCACTATCTCCGCGCGCAGGAGCATTTCACCCTGGGCGCGGCCGTGCACGTCGCCGAGATCGCCGGATGGACCGCGTTCGCGGTCGGCATCGTCGCGGGCTATTTATCGGATCACATCGGCCGGCGCGTGGCTCTCATCATCTTCGGCGTGCTCGGGCTGCTCGCCGCGCCCTGGATCTGGGTCTTTCCGCAGAGCTTCCTTTCCGCGGCCATCCTCGCGGCGGTCTACGAATCCTGCACCGGCGTCTTCTTCCCCCTCGGCGTCGCCTACGCGCAGGATTCCGCGCGCGCCGATCGCCTCGGCGCCCATACCGGCATCGTCACCGGGGTCGGCCATTTCGTGGCGGGCATATCCGGCTTGATCGTCGGCGCTTTGGCCGCCAGCTTCGGGTGGGCCTCGGTGGGGTGGGTTTTCGCCGGCGTGACGGCGGTCATGATCGTCGGCATCGCCTTGACCCGCGACCCGCGCAGAGCCGTGGCGCCGCAGCTCGCGCCCGCGACGCCCTGACCGCGCCCGGAAGCAGCCTCGGCGAAGCGCCGTTTCGCCCGAGAGACGAGGCGGCGCGACGCGGAAGACGAACGACATGGTCGGCTGTCCGCGCGATGCGATTTCCGGGGCGCCGCGCTCTTATCCGCTCGACGCGCGCGCCTGGCCGCGCCTCCGGTGCGCGCGGCTGCGTCAGCGGGCGAGCGCCGCGCTTGTCGTTGCGGCGGGCGCGCCCTTTGCCCGCGTCCGCGCCGCCGGCAACTCGATCTCGATTTCCAGCATCGAGATGCGCTCGCCGCGCTGGAGGCGCATCTGCACCTTCTCGTTCGCGATCTCGACGTAGTTGCGCACGACGTTGAGAATGTCCTTCTGCAGCAGCGGCAGATAATCCGGCTGCGCGCGGTCCTGCCGCTCATGGGCGAGGATGATCTGGAGCCGGTCCTTGGCGGTTTGCGCGGAGCTGCGCGCCTTGGGGCGGCGCAGAAATCCGAGGAGGCTCATGCCGTCCTCCACAACAGCCTCTGCAGCAGGCTGCGGCGCTCGGGGCCCAAGACGCGCATCTCGATCTGCTCGCCCATCAGCCGCGACACCGCATCCGCATAGGCCATGCCGGCATTGGAGTTCTCGCTGAGGATCACCGGCGTGCCGACATTCGACGCGCTCAAGACCGTCGGGCTCTCGGGCACGATGCCGAGCAGCGGGATCGACAATATCTCGAGAACGTCCTCGACCTTCATCATGTCGCCGCGGGCGACGCGCTCGGGATCGTAGCGCGTCAGCAGGAGATGGGGCTGGACCGGCGCCTCGCCTTTCTCGGCGCGGCGCGTCTTGCTCGAGAGCAAACCCAGCACGCGGTCGCTGTCGCGCACCGACGAGACCTCCGGGTTGGTGACGACCACCGCTTCGTCGGCGAAATACATCGCCAGATGCGCGCCGCGCTCGATCCCCGCCGGGCTGTCGCACAGGATGTAGTCGAATTCGTTGCGCAGCGCGTCGATCACCTTCTCGACGCCGTCGCGGGTGAGCGCGTCCTTGTCGCGGGTCTGCGAGGTCGGCAGGATCGACAGATGATCGAGCCGCCGATCCTTGATCAGGGCCTGATTGAGCTTGGCGTCGCCCTGGATGACGTTGATGAAGTCGAACACGACGCGGCGCTCGCACCCCATCACCATGTCGAGATTGCGCAAGCCGACATCGAAATCGATGACGACGGTTTTCTTGCCGCGAAGCGCGAGGCCGGCGCCGAGCGCGGCGGTCGAGGTGGTCTTGCCGACACCACCCTTGCCCGATGTGATGACGATGATCTTGGCCACGCCGCGATCTCTCCTCTCAGCTGTTGACATCTATTTCAGCGGCTCCACGCGCAGCGTGCCGCCGTCGAGGAACGCTTGAACGCGCCGGCGGCGCAGCGACGGATCGATGGCGTCGCTCAGCTTGTAGAGGCCGGCGATCGCGATCAGCTCCGCGTCGAGCCCCTGGCAGAAGATGCGCGCGGCGCTGTCCCCATGCACCCCGGCGAGCGCGCGCCCGCGCAGCGCGCCGTAGACGTGGATGTTGCCGCGGGCGACGAGCTCGGCGCCGGGGCTCACCGAGGCGACGATGACGAGATCGCCGCGCTCGGCGAAAATCTGCTGTCCCGAGCGGACGGGATCGGTGATGAGCAGCGCGGGGCCGGTTGAGGCAGGGCCGGTTGAAGCGGCGATCGGCGCCTCGCGGGCCGGCGCCACCTTGTGCTCGGTCACCCTGCTCGCCCTGCTCCGGCTCTCCGCCTTCGCCGTTTCATCCGGTTTCGGCGCGGCGGCGGGCTTGCCTCGATCGGGCAGCACGTCGGTGCCGCCGGCCAGGGTGATGAGGCCGGCGTGAAGCGCGGCCTTGTTCTGCTCGATCGTGCCGTTCTGCACGCCGATCAGCGTGACCTTGCGATTGCGCATGTCGCGCGCGAGGCCGATGAAATCGAAGGATGGGCCGATTTCCGCCGCCTGGTCGAGATCGAGCACGAAAGGCGCGTTGGCAAAGAAATGCGGCGTCTGCGCCAGCATCGTGTCGAGCGCCGCGAAGAACGCGGCATCGGGCGCGCGCGCCATCTGCAACACGATCGCCGTGAAGAACCGGCCTCGAACCTGGAACGGCGCGACGCTCGTGCGTTGCGTGCCCGCGCCGACATCCACGCGCTGCGAACTAATCATTATTCATACGGGGCGTTACCATACCGGGCTTGTTCATACGGGGCTTATTCATACGGGGGCGCTGCGCGTTCTCCACGTGAACGGGTTCCTGCTGATCCGAAATCGCGTCGATGATGCGACGGGGTTGTCGGATGAGGATGTGGCATTTCTGTGGCGGCGCCGTCACCGCTCGATGATCGCCCGATGATCGATGGAAAGCGGCGGAGTTCCGCCGCGTCGTCGCACGCGGGATGAGCTTGCAGCGTCACCCTTCAGCTCCTCCCCCCTTGAGAGGGAGGAAGCGAGCCGCGGACGCGGTTCGCAGGAGGGGGGTGCCCGCCACGCCGCGCGACGATTCGCGCCGAAGCGAAGCGATCGCGTATCGGCGATCGCACATGGATGCTTCGCCCAACTCTCATCTTCACCTCCCCCTTGAGGGGGAGGTCGGGAACGCCTGCGCGTTCCCGGGAGGGGGTGCCTCGCTGATCCGTGATTCCGGTTAGAGCGTTTGCCGCCGAAGCGGAAACCGGTTCGGCGCAGAAAACGCGACAAACCCAATGAATCTCCAGAGCGTGGGCCGATTCAATCGGATCGGAACACGCTCTAGGAAAACAGCGCGCGCCACGCCGCCTTGGCTTCGCTGAAGAGGGCGTAGCCGTTCTCGGGATGCTGCGGATCGAAGCTGTGGCCGTTCGACCGGATCGGCTGGTTCGGCGCCTTGTCGGCCAGCCAATAGCCGCAATAGTCGTCGATATAGGCGATGTCCGTCTGCGCGATCGCGTCCATGTCGATGTTGCACAGATAGCGGAACTGCGCGAGCGACCATCCCGCCGGCGGGATCCATGGGCCGGGCTCGGCCGGAAGCGGCGCCATCAGCGGGCTCATCCTCACCACGCGGCTGATCGCCGGCGCCGGAACGTTTTCGTTCGCGCCGGTGATGACATGGGCGATGTAGGTCGCGACGTCCGGCGGGTCGTCCAAGATCGCCGTCGCGAGCTTTGTCAGGTCGACAGCGAGCGAAGGCTCGGCGCGCGGCGCTTCGAGCGGCGACGGCGACGCCCCGGGCGCCGCGAGCGGAAGCGAGACGGTTCCGGTGCCGAGGCTGAGCAGCCTGATGTCGCGGGGCGACTGGCCGAGCACCATTGCCTCCACCACCGCGGCGACGGCCGGATTGTTGCATCCGGTGATGCCGCCGTCCCAAAACCGCTCCGGGCCGCCCGGCAGATCGGCCGGCGCGTCGAAATAGTTCACCGGCGCGTTGGTCGAGGCGTGGACGGAAGCCGCCAAGGTGACGGTCGCGGGCTGGCCGGTGCCCCATCCCGGCTTCGCGGCCGCGGATGAGCGAAAGAACACGGCGCGATTGCGATCGTAGTCGAACCCGACGATCAGCAGATGTACCGGCTTGCCGCCGGGACCGGTCACGCCGTCCGTGCTTCCGGCCAGCGGCCGGTCTCCGCTCGACGGCAACAGGCGCTCGATCGCCGGCAGCTTGGCGGCGGCGCTGTATTTGGGACCGATGCCCAGCGTGGAGTGCAGCAGCGTATTGCCGAGCACGCTCGTCGGCGAAAACATGGAGCGGCGCTTTTGCTCGTCCATGAAATATTGGATGATGCTGTCGAGCGAGAGGTTTTCGACCAGCCCGGCCAAGACCAGGCTGCCGCCGGAATTCGCGGCGACGAGATCGAACTTGGCGAGCACGTCATGCCCGCTCGCCTCTTTGCCATAGAGCTCCATCAAGGCGCGCACCTGGATCAGCGCCCAAGCGCCGCCGCCGTCGAGCGACAGGATGCGATAGGTCATGGCAATTCTCCGCGATTGTTTTCCGAT
>JBJKPV010000085.1:0-9954 GCA_046706015.1 Allostellaceae bacterium
CTCGCTGTTGAGCATACGGATGATTTCCGACGACTCGTTGTTGACGATCCGCTTCGTCTGCTTGTCCCACAAGGTCGGCACCGTGACCTTCCCCGTGTAGTGCGGATTGGAAGCGGTATAGGCCTCGTGCAGATAGTGAAAGCCGTTCACTTTGTCGGGCACGCATTCGGGAAAAGCGGGATTGGCCTCGAAGGTCCAACCTTGGGTCTTCAGACCCGGGATCGCATAGGCGACCGAGATCGCGCCATCGAGCTTCTTCAGCGCGCGGAAGATCAAAGTGCGGTGCGCCCAAGGGCAACCATGGGCGACATAGAGGTGATAACGCCCGGCCTCGGCCTTGAATCCCGAGGAGCCGTCCGCAGTGATGCAGTCGCGAAAGCTGCTATCCGAGCGCTGAAACGCACCATTCGCCGCGGTCTCTTGCGGCAATTCCTCGTCGCGCCATTTTCCGTCGATGACAACACCCATGATCTCTCCTCCGCTAGGATTTTTCTTCGTCCGCCATATTCGTCTGACCCGTATCGAAACAGCGCAACAAGCTCGACGCGATGCCGTCGAGCGTCACCCGATCGGGCATTGCCTTGCCGACCAGTCGCAGCCCCTGAATGCCGGCGGTCAGAAAGCGCGCCATCTCGGCGATATCGGCGCCGGCCGCCAGCTCGCCGCGCGCTCGCCCGCGGGCGAGCGCGTCGCGAAAGACCGCGGTGTTGCGATCGAGGCTGCGCCGTACGCATGCCATCGCCTCGCGGTCGCCGCGCGCCAGCTCGGCCGCGCAATTGCCGATGAAGCAGCCGCGCCGCCCCGGCCCGGCGACGATCTGCGCGATGAAATCGTCGAGCAAGCCCTGCAACGCCGCGCGGATCGGGCGCGTGGCTTCGAGGCGCGCGGCGATGCGCGCCGACCCGCCTTCGCTGTAGCGTTCCAGCGAACGCAACAACAGCGCGCGCTTGTCACCGAAGGCGCCGTAAAGGCTCGACCGGCTCTAGCCTGTCGCCGCACAGATCTCGTCGAGCGAGGTGGCCTCAAAACCCTTGGCCCAGAACAGCTGCAGCGCGCCGTCGAGGGCACGGTCGGCATCGAATTCGCGAGGACGAGCCATGGCTCCGCCCGTGACCAGTTTCATTATGGACTATATAGTCCAAATCGCCGCCTGCAAGACTTTTGCCTTTTCGCGCCTCAACCGTCCAATTCGCGATAGTGGCGGAAGATGCCGACTTGGTCGTAGGGCAGCCGGCGCCGCGACGCGAGATAGGCGGCGAGGCCCGGGCGTTCGGCGACGCGGTCAATCAGCGCCATCACCAGCGGATAACGGCGCGCGAGACGAGCAAAGCTGCGCGGAAAGGCATAGCGCAGCCCCGAGACGATCTCGAACAGCGAGAGATCGGCGTAGGTGGTACGCGCGCCGACGAGATGGCGCGATCCTTGCGGATTGCGCGCCAGCACGCGCTCGAAATAGCCGAGATATTTGGGCATCCGGTTCTTGCAGAAATCCGCCGCGCGGCGGCGCGCCTCTCGTTTCTGCTCCTCGTAGTAGAGGCTCGAGGCGATCGGGTGGTGCGTGTCGTGCACCTCGTCGACGAAATCAGCGATGGTCAGCTGGAGTTGATGAGTCCAAAGCCTGCCTTTCTCGCTCGCGGGCGCAAGGCCGAGCCGCCCGCCGAGAAAGAGAAGAATATTGGCGGTCTGTCCGATCAGCGCATCGCCTGCCTTGAGAAAAGGCGGCGCGAAGGATGGATGCGCGACCCGCTTGCCGTCGAGCAGCCGCATCATCTTCGTCATGCCGCCCTTGCGCCGCGCCACATCGACGTAATCGGCGCCGCCCGCCTCGAGCGCCAAGCGCACGAACTCGCCGCGCCCCGGCGTGGCAGGCCAGTAATAGAGCTCGTAGCGCATCGTCTTCCTCCGTTTTCCTCGCTGGAAGAGCGTTATATCATGGAACAGCGGCAAACCTTGCTGCCGGGCTGACCCCTTGCCATCCTCATCCGCAAGGGGAGGAGGAACAGAATGCATGACGAGTTTCGGCTGCGCCCGGATGCGGGCCAGCTGAAGGAATTGCCGCTGCGGCTTCACCACCATGCCTTCGTGGTGAAAGACCAGGAGGCCAACCGGCATTTCTTCGAAGATGTCCTCGGCCTTCCCCTGGTCGCGACTTGGTGCGAGCGGACCTTCCATCCGGATTTCGGACGCGAGGTCGATTATTGTCACACCTTCTTCGGCTTGGCCGATGGCGGCGCGTTGGCGTTCTTTCAATTCGCGGACGAGGATGCGTATCAAAAGGTTCGGGCCATTCTGCCGCCGGGTGGCGGCTGGTGGCATGTCGCCTTGAAAACCTCAGCGGCGAGTTTCGACGAGCTCTTGGCGCGCGTGAAACGCCACAACATCGCGCATCGCGTAACGGATCACGGCTATTGCAAGTCGCTCTATCTGACCACTCCGGACGGACTCAAGATCGAATTTACCGTCGATCCGCCCGATATCGGCGAGATCAATGCCAAGCGTCGATCCGATGCCCATGGCGAACTTGCGCGCTGGCTCGAGGGCGACCATCGGCCGAACAATGAGGACCGCGGCCACTGAGCTCGCCGCACGAACGCAGTAAGCGCGACGCTATGCCATCGGCGCAATGCCGTATTCGGGATATTGCGGCGCACCAAAGCGCCAGGCGTGCTAAATTGCCGCATGCACATTGAGCCAGCGGTGCCGGTCCGCGAGCACCGGTCCGCCAACTGCGCGAAAGACAAAAAATGAACGAAACCCGGCCCCAGCCGGAAGCCGGGCGCGATTCGCCACGATCCTTTTCCGCTCTCCGCGATTCTGGTTTCCGCGCCTACTTTATCTACTCGGCGTTGGCGATGATGGCCGACAGCATCGAGCACGTCATCAGCTATTGGATGGTGTTCCAGAAATTCCATTCGCCGGCGCTGGGCGGCTTCGCCGTCGTGTCACACTGGTTGCCGACCCTGCTGTTCGGCGTCTTCATGGGCGCGCTGGCTGATCGCTTTGATTCGCGGCGCCTGATCCAGATCGGCATGCTGCTCTTCATGTTGTGCTCGCTCACCTGGGGCGTGCTCTTCATCACCGGCTGGATTCGCGCTTGGCACGCGATCGTCATTCTCACCGTGCACGGCATCGCCAGCGTCTTTTGGGGCACACCGGGCCAAGTGCTGCTGCACGATATCGTCGGCCGCGAGCAATTGCCGAGCGCCGTGCGCCTCAATGCCACCTCGCGCTATTTGGGACTCCTGGCGGGTCCTGCGGTCGGCGGCGCGATTCTGCTGGCGCTCGGGCCGGCCTATGGGATCTTTCTCAATGTCGTGTTCTACGCGCCGCTCATCCTGTGGCTGTGGAAGGCGCCCTACGGCCCACGCTTTCAGAAGAATCGGCCGCCGCCTCGTCCGGTGCGCGGCTTCGGCGACGTGGCGATGACCATCGACGCGATCCGCGGCAATCGCATCATCACCGCGATGATCCTGCTCGCCGGTAGCGCCTCGTTCTTCGTTGCCAACGGATATCAGGCGCAGATGCCCAATTTTGCCGCCGATCTCGGCCATGGCGAGGCCGGCCTCTATTACAGCGTGTTGTTGGCCGCCGACGCGGCAGGCGCGCTGATCGCCGGACTCGTGCTCGAAAGCAGTGGCTGGCTGCAACCACGCCTCACCACCCCCTTCATTCTGGTGATGATTTGGTGCTGTGCGCTCGGCAGCTTCGCGATGACCGCCTCCTATCCGTTGGCGGTGGCGCTGATGTTCACCGCGGGCTTCGTCGAGCTCTCCTTCAATTCGATGAACCAGACGCTGGTCCAACTCCACGCGCCGGGAGCGATCCGCGGCCGTGTCTTGGGCCTCTACAGCATGGCGCAGATGGGCTTGCGCACCTTTGCTGGGATCAGCGTCGGTGTTGTCGGCAGCGCGATCGGTATTCACCACTCGCTCTTGCTCGCCGTGAGCCTTCTTTTCGTCGTGACCGTATCTCTCTTCATGATGATCCGGCCGGCCGCGGTGCGGGTGGAAAGCGGCGATTGAGGCAGACGCAGCGGCGTTGTTGACGCCGATCCAGCGCGATTGACTCGCCCGTGGGCCGGTAGCATTTTCCTTCCAAATCCTCGTTCGAGGACAAGCGGGGGGAAACGATGCTGACGCGGGAAGAAAACGAGAGACTGACGCGAATTGGGCCGGGAACCCCGATGGGCAATCTCGTCCGGCGCTATTGGATTCCGGTGCTCTTTTCTCACCAGCTGCCCGAGCCCGACGGCACGCCGGTCCGCGTCACCCTGCTCTGCGAAAGGCTGGTCGCGTTCCGCGACAGCAAAGGGCGCGTCGGCCTGCTCGATGAGCGCTGTCCGCACCGCACCGCTTCGCTGTTCTTCGGCCGCAACGAGGAATGCGGGCTGCGCTGCGTCTATCACGGCTGGAAATTCGATGTCGACGGCAATTGTGTCGACCTGCCGAGCGAACCGCCCGGCAGCAATTTCCAGCAGAAGGTGCGGATCACAGCCTATCCCTGCATCGAGCGCGGCGGCCTGGTCTGGACCTATATGGGGCCGCCCGAAGAAAAGCCCGAATTTCCCGATCTCGAATGGACCGCGGTTCCGGATTCGCATCGCTACGTCACGCGCCACGTCCAGGAATGCAATTGGCTTCAAGCGCTCGAGGGCGGCTTCGATACCAGCCATCTTTCCTTCCTCCATCGCGGCGACGAGTCCAACGCCGACGGCGTGCGGCTCAGCGTGCCGCTCCGCTACGAGGTGCTGCCGATGGATTTCGGCTTCGCCGCCGGCACCTGCCGCGAAGGCAAGAACGGGGCGACCCATTGGACCTGCAGCATCATGCTGATGCCATTTCACAAGCTCATCTCGACCTCACCGATCGGCGCCCATGTCTGGGTTCCGATCGACGACGAGAACACGATGAATTACTGCATCGAATATTGGGCCGACCGGCCCTTGTCGGCGGAGGATCTCGCGGATTCGAAGGAATCCTTCTTCATCCATCCCCAGCTTCTGCCTGGCACCGACCGGCCGGTCGCGAATAAGGACAATGATTACCTCGTCGACCGCAAGCTGCAGAAAAGCGGCACCTCCTATACCGGCATCAAGGGCATCGGCCGGCAAGATTGCTCGATCCAGGAAAGCATGGGTCCGATCGCCAACCGCACCATCGAGCATCTGGGGGTGAGTGATTCCGTCATCATCAAGCTACGCCGCCTCTTGCTCCAGACCTTGCGCGATTCCGAGAACGGCAAACCGCTTCCCGGTCTCGATCCGCACGCCTATCGCGTGCGCTCGGGCCGTTTCACTTTGCCGCCGGGAAAGTCTTTCGCCGAGGCGGTGGATGAGTTCGTGCGCATCAAGGAGCGTTTGCCTGCCGAATAGCGGCGGCATCGTTGGAGTAACCGAATGACGGCTTGGATCGGCCAGCCCATCCTGCGCAAGGAAGACACGCGGCTTCTCGCCGGGAAAGGGCGCTTCACCGATGATCTCAGCCTGCCGGGCCAAGCTTACGCGGCGATCCTGCGCTCGCCCCATGCGCATGCGCGCATCGTCTCGCTCGACACCAGCCGTTCCGCGCGCCTTCCGGGTGTGCTCGCGGTTCTGACCGGGCGCGACTACGCCGCCGAGGGGCTGAAGCCGCTGCCGCACGGCCCCAATGGCGTGGACCACCTCGATGTCAAAAAGCCCGCTTTCGGGCCCGAGGCGATGCCCGGCGGCCCGCCGCCTTTGCAGCCGCCTTTGGCGATCGATCGCGTGCGTTTCGTCGGCGAGGCGGTTGCGATCGCGGTCGCAACCTCGCTCGACGCCGCCCGCGACGCGCTCGAACAGATCGAGGTTGCCTACGCGCCGCTCGGCGCCGTAACCGATGCGCGCGAAGCCATGAAAGACGGCGTGCCGCCTCTCTTCGAGGACGGTCCCGGCAATGCGCTGCTCCAATCCGACAATGGCGATCGCGCCGCGACCGAAGCGGCCTTCGCGCGCGCCCATCGTGTCGTCCGTCTCGCCTGCCTCAATCAGCGCGTCAGTGGCGCGCCGATGGAGCCGCGCGCCGCCATCGCGGCTTATGACGCGGCGACGGAAAGTTGGACAATTCACGCGGTGAGCCAGGGCGTCCATCGCGTCAAATTCACGGTCGCTTCCTGTCTCGGCGTACCGATGGATCGCGTGCGCGTCATCACCGGCGATGTCGGCGGCGGCTTCGGCGTGCGTTCTTCGGTCTATCCCGAATATGCGCTGCTCGCCTGGGCGTCACGGCGCATCGGCCTTCCGGTCAAATGGAATTCGACCCGCACGGAAGCCTTTCTTGCCGATTTCCAGGCGCGCGATGTCTGGGTCGAGGGTGCGCTGGCGCTCGATCGCGACGGCAAGTTTCTCGCGCTTCAACTGCATTACACCGGCAATCTCGGCGCTTATCCGGTCTCCTACGCCGTGCTCAACAACGTCACGCGCATGGCCGCCGGCGTCTACGACATCCCAGCGATCCATGTGCGCGTCACCGGTGTCGCCACTAACACGGTGCCGATGTCGGTCTATCGCGGCGCCGGCAGGCCGGAATCGAACTTCATGATGGAGCGGCTCGCCGATCTCGCCGCGCGCGAGCTCCGCATCGAGCGCGCCGAGTTGCGCCGGCGCAATATCATCCCCGCTTCAGCGCTCCCCTATCAATCGCCTTTGGGGCATCGCTACGACAGCGGTGCCTTCGCCGAGAACATGGCGAGCGTGCTCCATCTCATCGATTGGGACGGTTTCCCCGCGCGGCGCGAGGCGGCGAAAAAGCGCGGCATGCGGCGCGGCATCGGCGTCGCCAATTATCTCGAAACGCCCACGGGCTTCGTCGATGAGCGCACCGACATCCGCGTCCTGCCCGAGGGACGCGTCGAAGCGGCCATCGGCACCCAAGCCTCCGGCCAGGGACACGAGACGAGCTTTGCGCAGATCGTCGCCGAGAAGCTCGGTCTGAAGCTCGACGAGGTCGCGATCCTCTTCGGCGATACGGCGGTCTCGGTCTCGGGCGGCGGCACGCATTCGGACCGGTCAATGCGGCTGGGCAGCGCCATCCTGGTCGAAGCGTCCCAGACCATCGTCGAGCGCGGCCGCAAGCTCGCGGCACATCGTCTCGAAGCCGCCGAAAGCGATATCGACTTTGCCGAAGGCCGCTTCACCGTCACCGGAACCGATCGGGCGGTGACGCTCTACGAGGCGGCTTCGATCGCTCTCGATTCCAAGACGCCCGAAGCGCTGCGCGGGCCGCTCGCCGCCACCGCGATCGTCGATCGGCGGCTGCATGCCTATCCCAATGGCGCAGCCGCCTGCGAGGTCGAGATCGACCCAGAGCTCGGTACCGTGCGTGTCCTGCGCTACGCCACCGCCGACGATGTCGGCCGCGTGATCAATCCGATGATCGTCGAAGGCCAGATCCATGGCGGCGCGGCGCAGGGCATCGGCCAGGCCGTGATGGAGCAGATCCTGTTCGATCGCGGCTCCGGGCAGATCGTGACGGGCTCGTTCCTCGACTACACAATGCCGCGCGCTGACGATCTGCCGATGTTTGCGGTTGTCTCGAACAGCACCTTGGCCGAGAGCAATCCGCTTGGCGTCAAGGGCGCGGGAGAGGCCGGCGTCACACCGGCGACCTCCGTCGTTGTCAGCGCAATCGTCGACGCGCTTCAGGAATTCGGCGTCGATCATATCGATATGCCGGCGACGCCGGAGTGCATCTGGCGCGCGATACGAGGACGCTGAGCGTCGATCACAACCCGGCGACAGTGCCGCGGATGAGGCCCGTGCCCGCGCCGAAGACGGTGCGCAGCACGGCAAAGACCAGGTCGAAAACGCTGCGCACGAGTCCCGGCCGGTCCGGCTGCGCCGACAATTGTGATTGGGTCCGATTGATCGCCTCGTTCCAGGAGCGCACGAAACTGTCGAAATCATCCGACGCATAGTGCGAACCGTCGACCGCGACGACGCGCAGCCCCCTGCCGTCGGGAATAATCATGGCGAGAAACGGCCCGCGGCCGGCGGTCGAGCCGTCGCTGGCGCGAAGCGACGCGATCAGCGAAGCCGCCCGCCCGTAATCATAAGTGCCGACGAGATAATCGCAGTCGCGCACACGCTCCGGCGGCACGGCGGAAAGCTGGGTCAGCCAGCGCGTGAGGATGAGGTTCGGGGCAACCACCGATTTGGCCAGTTCCTCCCGCGCGGTCGGAAGCTTCGTGAAGGCCGCGCAGAAGGCGCGATTCCGCGCCATGTCGTCGGGCTTCAGAATCACCACCGCGGTCGGCATCGGCGGCAAATAGGTATTGGGACCGGCCAATTGGGTCGCGAAGTGGGCGTTGACCGGCGGCGAGACTCCGCGCAGACCGGTGGTCGCCGGCTCGCTATAGGGTGCACACCCGGCGAGCAAGGTGGTCAGAAACAGGACAGCCCGGCGCCGCATTGCGTTTCCTCCTTCGAAAAGGTGCCGTGCCGTGATTCCTTGTCGGCCTGCGCCGCGCAAGCGTATGCTTCAATGGACGACAGCGCACCGGAGGGTCACGTGCACAAGATCAACATCCCACAATATATCATCGACCGCGTCGCCAAGGCGCGGGGCAAGCTCCACGCTTTCGATGAGCTGAGCGGCCCGGCCACCGCGCTGCTGGTGATCGATCTTCAGAACGCCTTCATGCTGCCTCCCTACCCCACCGAGGTCCCACTCGCGCGCGAAATCGTCCCCAGCGTCAACCGGCTTGCCGCCGCCATTCGTGCCGCCGGCGGCGCCGTCGTCTGGGTACAGATGACGCATGGCGAGGAAGACCAGCGCAGCTGGAGCGTCTTTTATGACTGCGTGTCCAATTCAGCCAATCGTCGCGAGGGCATGAAGCATCTCGCTCGAGGCACGCATGGCCAGGCGCTCTATGACGGGCTCGAGGTCCGGCCAGAGGACATGAAGGTCGAAAAAAGCCGGTTCAGCGCCTTCATCCAGGGCTCTTCCGACCTCGACCGGCTCCTCAAAGCGCGCGGGATCGACACGGTCATCGTCACCGGCACCGTCACCAATACCTGCTGCGAATCGACCGCCCGCGACGCGATGATGCTCAACTACAAAACCGTGATGGTATCGGACGCCAACGCGGCCGCGACCGACGACGAGCACAACGCGACGCTCGCCAATATGCTGCGCATCTTCGGCGATGTGCTGTCGACCGATGAGGTGATCGCGCGGCTGAACGCGATGCCCGGCGCGCGCGGCGTCGCGGCGGAGTAAGCTCGGATCGACTAGGCCGAAATGGCGGGTCGACCGAAGCGCCAGTGTCGTGGTTTCGAAGTTCGCTACGACGCCGATATCGAGATGAGGCGAATTTCGGAATCGGGACACTAGCCTCCTATTTGATCGCTTCTGCCGCTTTGGTGGGCAGGCGCAAGAGACGGTCATTGAGACCGTCCGGCGCGGCACGAATTAAAGCGAATTCATGTGGGGGACAACCCAATGTAATCATGAGCGTCTAGGGTAACGCCCGCGGGCAACGCGAAAGCGGACAGCCCGGCGTCATTTTTCTGATATCCGTAGCCACGTCGCTGCGGCAAGCTTGAGGGATCGTGCTCAAACCACCGTTGCGCAGCCATCTGCGCCTTGAGAGACCGCCCTTTGCGTGCGTCGCCCTGGTGCTGCAAGGCGGCGGCGCGCTCGGCGCCTATCAGGCCGGCGTCTATCAGGGCGTGGCCGAGGCCAATCTCCATCCCGACTGGATTGCGGGCATCTCGATCGGCGCCATCAACGCCGCGATCGTCGCCGGCAATCCGCCCGAAAAACGCGTCGAGAAGCTGCGCGAACTCTGGGAAGGGATCACCGCGGATCCCTGGTATGGCGGCGCCGACAGCATCACGCCGCTGATCGCCAAGGGCGATGATGCGCGACGCCTCCTCAACCAAACAAGCGCCGGCCGCACCGTCGTCAGTGGCGTGCCCGGCTTCTTCCAGCCGCG
>JBJKPV010000086.1:0-3818 GCA_046706015.1 Allostellaceae bacterium
GCGTTGTGCGGTAGCGCGGTCATCGCCACGCCGCGCCCCGGCGATGCAGCAGGATCATCGAGAAATAGGGCACGGCTTGCGCATCCACGGCGGCAAGATCGAGAAGTTTCGCATTGGCGAGGCTCGCGCGCTCGACATAGCGCGCGTGCTGGGCGAGCCCCAGGCGAGCGAGAAGATCGCGGATGCGGGCGAAATGGCGGCCGAGCTTGATGATCGCCGCCGCCTCGCAAGCCTCGAGCCGGCGCGCCAGCTCGTCATCGGACAAGGTCGCGGGCAGGACGCCGAGCGCGTCGTTGCGCGCGGCCAATGGAAACCCGGCCATGGCCGCGCAAGCGCCGAGCGAGGAGACGCCCGGCACGATCTCGATCGCGAAGCGCTCGCCAAGCCGGCCGAAGAGATACATGAAGGAGCCGTAGAAGAACGGGTCGCCCTGGCACAGCACGGCGACGTCGCGCCCGTCTTCGAGATGCCGCGCGATCGTGTCGGCTGCCCGGTCATAGACCGCTTGCGCCGGAAAGCGCGCGCTTTCCATCGGGATGCGAATCGGCAGCTCGATCTGCGCCGGTGAGAGAAAGGACGCGACGATCGCGCGGGCAAAGCTCGCGCCCGTCTCCGGCGCCGGATAGGCAATGACCGCGGCACGGCGCAGAACGCGCCAAGCCTTCAAGGTGAGGAGTTCGGGGTCGCCCGGGCCGACGCCGAGCCCCCATAACCGTCCGGTCATTGCTTCACTCCGGAATAGAGCCGCAGGATCATCGGCCGGCTGTTCGAATTATCGAGTCCGACCGTGGCGCCCAGCAGATGCGGGACCCAGCCGAGACCGGCGAGATCGCGGCGAAAGGCGTCGTCCTCGCGGCCTTCGACCAGCGCGAGCGCGTGTGGCGTCGTGGTCAGATGCCGCGCCGCGCGTGCCGCGTCGACCAGCATCGTCTTGGTGCCGAGCATGAAGACGAGGCTCGGCTCGGCGTAGCCGGCCGCCGCCACGCTCGCGCCCTTCATCGCTGCGTCGCGCGCGACCATGATCGCCGCGGAGCGTGACAGCCAGAGCCGGTCGAGGCGCGGCGCGACGAAGCCGAATACCAGCGGCAGCACCAAGAGCGCCAGGATCGCGGCGCGCCGGGCCAGAAGCGGCCCGGGCCGGCGCCAGAAGCCGAATAGCAGCCTGGCACCGAGATAGAGCACGATCGCAGCCGCGACCAACCCCGGCGCGACATCGCCGCCGAAACGAATCGGCACCAGCGCGAAAGCGGCGGCAAGCGCGAGCGATGCCAGCGCCCAGGCAAGCGCGATGCCGCGATCGAGCCAACGCCAGGATTGGAGGTGGCCCTCGCCCGCGGCGTCGAGCGCGCGGCCGATCAGCAAGGCCAGCGCCGGATAAACCGGAAGTAGATAGTTCGGCAGCTTGGTCGGCACGAGCTCGAGCACGATCCAGAACGGTACGGCCCAGGCGATGAGGAAACGCTCAGCCGGCTCGCGCCAATTCTTTGCTGCCCAGGCGATCGCCGGACCGAGGAAGAGCGCGCCGGGCCAGAACAGGAACGCGAGCAGCGCGAGATAATAAAGCGGCGGCGCCCCATGGCTCTCTTGGGCGCCGACGATCTTGCCGAGAAAATCCGTGCCGAGCGATTGGCTCAAGAAGGCGCCGTGAGTCGCGCGCGAGATGGCGATGAGCCAGGGCAAGGTGATCGCGGCGAGCAGCACGAAGCCTCGGATCGGCCGCAGCGATTTGAGCCAGCGCCCATTTCGGTCGGCGACGGTCAATGTCGCGACGGTCAACGCGCTCACCACCGGCGCGACCGGACCTTTCACCAGCACGCCCAAGCCGAGCGCCAACCAAAAGACAAACGCAAAGCGCCAATCGCCGATCGTGCCCGTGCGCGCCGCGAGATAGAGGCGCGCCAGCGCGAGCTGCGCCGCGGTCATGCAGGCGAGCAGCACCGCATCGGTCTTGGCGAGATGCGCCTCGATGACGAGGCCGAGCGACATCGCCAGGCTGGCGGCGCCGAGAAAGGCGGCTTTGCGCCCCACCAGCGCCGCGCCCAAGGCGAAGCTCAGCAGCGATGCTACGAGCGCGCCCAACAGTGACGGCAGGCGATAGGGCCAGATCGCATTGCTTTCGGCATTGCTCAACAGCGCGACCGATGCAGCCTGGAGCCAATAGATCCCGGCGGGCTTCTTGTTGCGCGCCTCGTCCTGAAAGCGAATGGTGACGAAGTCGCGGCTTTCGAGCATCTGGCGGCTCGCCTGGGCAAAGCGCGCCTCGTCGCGATCCGTCACCGGCAGGCTGACGAGCCCGGGGAGATAAAGCCCGAGGCAGAGCAGCGCCAGCAAGGCATAAGGCCGCCAGCCTCGCGTGGCGGTCTCGATCATCGCGGCTTGACCACGGCAAGCTGCGTCACCGGCATGGCGGGACGCCAGAACCGGCCGGCTTCGGCTTGCGCGACGGCGATGCGCGAGAGAGCGCCGCCGAGCGCGGCGTGACGGCGAAAGAGCTCGGCCTCGCCCGCCACGGTCACGGCGTTGGCAACCAGCCTTCCACCCGGCTTCAAGCCTTGCCACGCCGCATCCCACAGCGAAATGTCGCTGGTGCCGCCGCCGATAAAGATCGCGTCGGGCGAGGGCAAGCCCATGAGCGCGGCGGGCGCGGCGGCGCGGATGATCTCGAGCTCGGGCACGCCCAGCGTCGCCGCATTCTGTGCGATCAGCGCCGCGCGCGCCGGATCGCGCTCGACCGCGAACGCTTTCATGCGGCGCTCGCTGCGCAGCCATTCGATCGCGATCGAGCCGCAGCCGGCGCCGATATCCCAAAGCAGCTCGCCCGGCAGCGGCGCCAGCGCGGCAAGGGTCGCGGCGCGCACGACGCGCTTGGTCAGCTGCCCGTCATGGCGAAAGGCATCATCCGGCAGCGACGCGCGGCGGGCATAGGGCCGCGCATAGGGCCCGGCGCGGCATTCAATGGCAACGGTGTTGAGATCGGCGACGCGCCGCTCGCCCCACTCTTGCGCCAGTGCGTCGTGGCGTTGTTCGCGCGCGCCGCCCAGATACTCGAACACGGTGAGCGCCGATGGGCCCCAGCCCGATTCGGCGAGAAGATTGGCAAGCTTTGCCGGCGTCGTGCCATCGGTGGAAAGGCCGATCACCCGCGCACCCGACGCCAGATGCAGCCGAAGGCGTTCGAGCGGCCGCGCGTGAAAGCTCAGACATATGATTTCCTCGAGCGGCCAGAGCAAACGCGCGGCGGCGAGGCTGAAGGCGCCGTGGCCCGGGAGCACGATCATCTCGGTTGGATCGAAATGACGCGCGAGCAAAGCGCCGACGCCGAAGCAGAGCGGATCGCCGCTCGCGAGCACGGCGACGCGGCGCCCGCGCCAGCGCTCGATCTCCGGCAAAGTGTCGGTGAGCGGCGACTTCCAAGGGAGACGCTCGGCGTCAAGGGCGGGCAGCAGCGCCAGATGGCGTGCGCCACCGACGATCAACTCGGCATTGGCGACGAGCGCGCGCGCCGCGCCGCCGAGCCCGTTCCAGCCATCTTCGCCCAAGCCGATGATCGAGAGCCAGGCACTCATCGCGCATCGCTCAACGCGTTGACCGCAGCGGCCGCGAGCGCACTGCCGCCGCGCCGCCCGAGCAGCGTGATGAAGGGAATGCCCCAAGGATTGTCGCGCAGCGCCACCTTGGCTTCGGCGGCGCCGACGAAACCCACCGGAAAGCCGAGGATGAGGGCCGGCTTGCCGGCGCCCTCGGCGATCATCTCAAGGAGATGGAAGAGCGCGGTCGGCGCGTTGCCGATCGCGATCACCGCGCCGGCGAGGCGCGGG
>JBJKPV010000087.1:0-3069 GCA_046706015.1 Allostellaceae bacterium
CTGCTCGTTCGTCGCCTGATCCATGAGCGCGGCGGCGTTGTTGGGCTCGTAGATGTATTTGTCGATCAGCTGGCTGCGCAGCGGCCCGAGATCGATGCCGTCGAAGGCGAGCTTCGACAAGCGCGCGATGCCCAAGGGCGCATCCGGCGCCTGGCGCCAAATCAGGTCGCTCATGCGGCGCTCACGCGAAGATTGGCCGGCCGCGACCGCGCCGCGGCCTGCGCGATCTCGTCGTAATGCCGTACCAGCAGCTGAAGCTTGCCGACGATCGCGTGCACCTGGTCGAATTCGCGCCGCAGATTCTCGCGTGCGGCATCGAGATCCTCGCACCAGGTTTCCGAGACGACACGGGCGCCGGCGCTGATCCTGAGCGCGCCCTTTACCCCACCCTGCCCGTCCGGCAACGCGACCGGCTGGCCGATATGGCAACGCCGCGCGCCGAGAAGGCGCTGCATCGGCGGCACTTGCGCGGGCAGCAGCGGCGCCACGTCTTCATTCAGCGCACGATAGAGCATCGCCGCCTCGACTTGAGACAGGGCGCGGCCGTTGCGTCTGACAAAGAACGGAAAGATGGTGCGCACGCCCATCTCCTCGTCGGCGCCGTCGCCTTCGGGCGCGGCATCGAAGGACAGCGGCTCGAGACAAGGCTCGGCGGAAATAAGACGCGGCACGGTCTCGGCGAACTGATTGAGCGCCAGCTCGCGGAATGACATCGGCACCGCATAATAGGCACGCATTTCCTCGAGCGCCGACACCCAGCGCAGCCAAGCCCCGAGATTGGCGCGGCCCGGCAGCGCCGCGCGCAAGCCGGCGAAAGCGTCCGGCCATTCATAGCGATTGGTGTAGTCGCGCAAGCCTTCGGGCACGCGATCGAGCGCGGCGCAGCGCGCCGCGAGGCGTGGCGGCAGGAGCAGCGCGCCGCTGAACGGCGCGCCGGTGAAGAATTTCGAGCCGGTCAGAAGCACCATGAAGCCCTGGTCGAGATACCAGCGCAGGCGGCGTCGGCCGAGCCGCACCTGGCACGCGTCGACCACCACCTGGACGTCGCCGTCCGGCGCGGCCGCGAGCGTGCGCAGATAATCGAGGCTGGGCGCGCGCAGGCCGAGCTTCGATGAATCCATGGCGAAGAGCAGGACGCGCTTCTGCTCGGCGCGGAGCTTCGCGATCGTATCGGCGACCGCTTGATCCATCTCGCGATCGGAACGCAACGCGCCGCGTGCATCGCGCGCGGGGACGGAAAGGCACTCGACGCCCGCGCTCATCCCGACGATCGCCTCGCCCTTGGCGACGGCCATCCCTTGCGCGGTGGCAGCGTTGAAGTGGCGGCCGGTCGCGGCAAAGGGCGTGCCGCTGCCGGTTTCATCGGCGGCGGCGATGACACTCGCGAGCGGTGTGCCCATCAGCGCGCGGGCAACGAAGAGCGCATGCAGCTGTGAATCCGTGCCCGACGGCGACAAGGCGACTTCGCAACCCGAGCCCTCGAGCGCGAGAAGGTGAAGCAGCTGCGCGCGAATGCCCGCCATGTGAGCGGTGAAGGCACGCGCGAAGCCGCCCGTCATACTGTCGCGCAGCAGCGCCTGGCGCGCGCCGGCCGCCGCCGCATAGGCGCGCTCGGAGATGGAGGTCGCGGTCGAGGAGGCGAAGGTGAAGGCTTCGGGACGCGGAAAGGGCCGGCAGCCATAACCGTTGAGCCGGGTAACGGGATCGAGCGCGAGCCTCGTGTCGCCGCCGCAGGTGAGAATCTGCTCGATCGGCGCCACAAGCTGGCGAAGCGCGTCGGAATCGGAGTCCATCGCTCATCGTCGCTCCGGCGTGGTTAATAATTCTTAAACCGGATCGCGGCGAGGTCAGGCGCGGCGGCGCAGGAAATAGGTGGCAGCGAGGCCCAAGAGGATGACCAGCCCACCGGTCAGCAGGAAAAGCGGCGGAAATCCCAGCGCGTGCGACACGGCGCCGGCAAAGACCGGGCCGATGCCTTGGCCGAGAAACAGCGCCGCGGAGAAGAGCGCGAAGGTCGAGCCGCGCGCCGACGGCGCCAACTCGGTCGCACGCGTCTGCAAGGTGTTGTGCATCATGTAGAAGCCGAAGCCCGCGACCATGAAGAGTGCGGCGATCCCGAAGGGCGCGAGCGGCGCAGCAGCGATGAGATAAGCGAGACCGGCCATGCCGGCGCCGACGCGCAGCATGTTCCATTGGCCGAGCGTTTTGAGCATCTGGCGCACCACGGCACCGTAGATGACCCCGCCAATGGCGAAGCCGGCGAGCGCGACGCCGGCGGCGATCGGTCCGCCCGCGCCGCGCGCCAGCAGCATGGCGCCGACGAAGGGGAAGACGCAGAAATAGAACGTGCCCTCACCCATCACCACGGCGAAGACGACGAGCGAGCTGCGATTGGCGAGCACGGTGCGATAGCCTTCGATCGCGCCGCGCAAGGTGAGCGGGCGGGTCTTGTCGCTCTTGCTGTCGAGGAAGCGATAGACCACGACCCAGGAGAGCGCGGTCAGCACCGCGACGGTGGCGAAGACGGTGCGCCAGCCGAAGAAGGTGGCGATGACGCCGGAGACGGTCGCGCCGAACATCTGCCCGAAGATCGAGGCGACGAGGAAGCGGCTCGCCGCGATCTGCCGCTCCTCGATCGTGGTGCGATCGCCGATCAGCGCGAGGCCGACCGGAAAGATGCCGCCCGAGACGATGCCGGCGATGACACGCGAGACCATCAAGGTCGCGAAATTGGGCGCGGCTGCGGCGAGCGCGACGGCGCCAGCGAGTACGGCGAGACAGATCTTGATGATGCGCGCCTTGCTGTAGGCGTCGCCGATCGGCCCGAGGATCGGCTGGGTCAGGGCATAGGGCAGCCCATAGGCCGAGACGAGAAGCGCCGCGTCGCGAACCGAGACATGGAAATCGCCGGCCACCATCGTCACCAGCGGGTCGAGCGAGCGATAGGAGATCGACCCGGCAAAGGCGGCAAAGCAGAGCACGAGAATCAATCCCACAGATCACCCTGGACACGAGCAGTTTTATGGACCCCCGCCCCTCATCGAAGGAATTCGCGCCAAGGTCAAGCGC
>JBJKPV010000088.1:0-9117 GCA_046706015.1 Allostellaceae bacterium
CCGCCCATCGCCCACATCAGGCCGATGATCGCGCCCTTGCAGCGCGGCAGCAAAAACAGCGTGATGGCCAAGGTGAGCGGCAGCCAGAGACCGAGCTGGACCAAGATGGGCAGGTCGAAATTCTGGCTGAAGAAGGCGATCGGCAACAGCAAATGCCCGGTGAGGATGACCGTCGCCCAGGTCGGAAAATCATCGGCGCGGATCTGTCCGAGCGCCGCGCCGCACACCGCGCAGTTCTCGACTTGCTTCAGATAGGCGCGAAAGAGCTTGCCTTCGCCGCAATTGGGACAGCGAAAGCGCACGCCGCGCAACATGCAGAGCTTGGTCGAGAGCGCCGGGGACAAACTCGTCATGGTCATTCGGGCATCGTCATCCGTCAAAGAGCACCGCTGAAAAACGCGGCGAAGGGCTCATGCGTGAATCTAAGGAGCGCCTGCGCCCGCGCAATCGCCTTCCCTTGCGGCGAAAGCGCGCGGTTTGGAGCTCGGCGATCAGGCGTGGCACGACGTCACTTGTCTTTGCTGTCGCGCCCCCCTCCCTCGAACCGCTTCGCGGTTCTCTTCCCTCCCCCTCGAGGGGGGAGGGTTAGGGAGGGGGTGATCCGGTAATCGCACTGCCACTGCGCTCGATCGGATCGCGCCACGCCGCGGCATCCCGCTCACGCGGCGATCTCGCGGGCCGCGGCGCGCGGCAGGCGCACCACCACCCTTGTTCCGCGACCCGCCTCGCTCGTCACCGCGACGCTGCCCTCATGCTGCTCCACGATCTGCTTGACCGTGGGCAGGCCGAGGCCGGCGCCGAAGCTCTTGGTGCTGAAGAGCGGCTCGAACACGCGCGACAGCACCTCGGCCGCGATCCCGGGCCCGGTATCCTCGACCACCAGCTCGTAGCCCGCATCCGAGGCCGCGCTGCTCACCGTGATGCGGCGCTCGCCGCCAGCCGGCCCAGTCTCTTCCATCGCCGGCTCTTCCATCGCCTGAGCGGCATTCTCGATCAGATTGATCACGACCCGGCGCATGCGCTCGCGATCGATCGAGATCGTGCAGCCCGGCGCGCCCGGCAGCAGCACGAGGCGAATGCCCGGCGGCAATTGCTGCGCGTTGAGCACGTCGAGGAGCCAGGCATCGGCCGGCGCCTTGCTGCGGTTGAGCGCGCTTCTCTCGGTGTAATCGAGCAGATCGCCGATGATCCCGTTGCAGCGCGCGATGCCGCGATCGACCCGGCCAAGCGGACGCTCGACATCGAGGCCCGCATGCCGGGCGGACTCCTCGATCACGATCAGGCTGTTCTGGATCGCGCTCAAAGGATTGCGCAGCTCATGCGCCACCGTCGCCGTCAGCTCGCCGAGCGCGGCGAGCCGCTCCTGGCGCAATAGCGCCGCCTGCGCATCCTTGAGCGCGGCGGTACGCTCTTCGACGCGCCGCTCCAGCACCGTGTTGAGCGCGCGGATCTCCGCGTGAGCCGCGTTGAGGCTTTCCGTGTTCTCGCGCAAGGTGAGGCTCTGGTCGCGAAACACGGTCAAGGCGCGACCGAGAACGCCGATCTCGTCGCGCCGCTCCGCGGCCTCGATGGCGATGGCGAGATCGCCCTTGCTCAGCCGGCCCATCGCGTCGGTGATGCGCATCAGCGGCCCGACGATGAAGCGCGTGCTGATCCAGCCGACGGTGAGAAGCGCTGAGATCAACCCCGCCGCCGAGAAGCCGAAGAGGAAGCGCAGCGTGTGCTGATATTGCTGATCGGCCAGACCCTCGGCGCGCTGCATCGCGGCGCTGCTCTCGGCGACCTCTTGGCGGATGAGGCCGATCAGGCGCTCCCGCGCCTTCTGCGCTCCACCGTTCGAGAGGGCATGCGCTTCATCGAAGCGCTTCCCGACCATCAATCGGTAGAGCTCGGCGCCGGTCGCGGCGTAGGCCGCGATGGCGCGCTCGATCTGCGTCAGCCGATCGCTCTCGGCCGGATCGGAAGCGAGCGTGCCGAGCGCGGCGATGCTCGCCTTCAGATGATTCATGTCGGTGACATAGCCGGTCGCGAACGCGTCGATCCCCGCTTTGTCGGTCATCAGCATCGCGTTCTTTTCATTGGCGGCGACGCTGTTGATGGAGGCTTGCGCCACCAGCGCCAGCGCCTGGCGTTTCGCCGTGATGCGGATGATCTGATGCGTTTCGGCGGTGAGCCTTGCGAGGCTGCGATCGGCGAGCCCGACGATGCCGAGCGCGACCGCCAGCATGACGGCGGTCGGAATGACCACCTTCGTCATCAGACGAAGATTCTCGATCTGCCTCAGCATCGCCCGGCCTGTCCTGCGCGGCGCCAAGCTTAGACTAGGCGCAAACGCCTTAACCGGGCGCTACCGCATGATATTTTATCGAGTAATATCAAGGCACACCCGTACAGCAAAGGCGCCGACAAAAAATTGCAAAATAAGCGCCGCCTCGTACGGCGCCAACTTAACCCCGCGCCCGCTACCAGTCGCTTATCCCGCGGCGGCCTGGCTCTTGCGTACCTCGGCGGCGGGTAGTTTGGGCCGCCGGGCAACGGCTCGCCCTATGGGCGGCGACGCGTGTCAGCCCGCAAGGCCGATCGCCTCCGGTTTGCGTGTTCTGTCACGCAAGCGCAACGCAGGCCGCGTAGAAGGTTCAGGGGCTTCCTCCCAAGAAGCCCGGTCATAGTCCCGAGGACTCGCCACGCCATGCGCGGGGCTTTTCTTCACCTGCGCTTAAGCAAACAGCTCTACCATGACGAGCGAGCGCAAGATCTCCGGCGCTCGATCAAAAGTTGCCCCGTCGCACAAAACGCGGCGGGGCTTTTCTTTCATCGCGGGAGCACGCCCACTGCTCAGCCGCCGCCGTCGATGAGCGCGACGGCTATCATGCTAAGCAAGACGGCGATCATCACGACCGCGAGCCGGGTGTTATCTTTGCTCGCGAAGCCGGCTACCGCTTTCAGGACGATGCGCCTGACAGCCGGGCTTACGACGATTTGTGGGCGTGCCATATTTTGCTTCGCCAGTCCCCGTGAGAAGAGCGTGACCCCACCAAGCGATCACGCTCCTCCCGACGACAACTCAACGTGCTGGACACTATCCACGTCCCAAAACTTGCACAAGCAAGATTCGGAAGATGGATACGATTTAAGCGTGCAAACTGCATTAATTGGCATGCGGCAAATACCGCTCTGCCAACCCCAACGTCCCGGCATGGTAGCTTTCCGCATGTGCAATTCCTACGGCGCGCAGGGAGCCGACCGCCGCGGTGCTGGAGCCGGTTGCGGCCTAGCACCGGTCAGCGCTGCGGATGCCAGCCATGCGCGTTCATGCAGGAGTTGAAGAACGTTTGCTTCTTGATGTCGCCGAGTGAACCCGCCCCGAAGTACGCGCTCTGCGGCGTCTCTCTTTCGCAGCTTTCTCGGTCGGTCGTGAAGTCTTGCTGAGACGCGCCAGGTTTTACCCAGACGGCGCGCGGGCCACATCCGGACAGCAATATCGCAAGAAACCCGAGCGCAAATGCTCTGTAATTCATGCATCCCCCGAGGCGCTCAGTGTGCGCACTTCTTATATCGCCATTAAGAATAGTATCGCCAGAACAATATACGTACCATCGGCGTGCATGACCCGCGACCCGCGGCGCGGCGCGCGATCAGCCACGAGAAGGCGCGGCGCAGGAAAGCCGCGCCGTCGCTGCGCTGGCACTCGCCGTGGGCGATCAGCACGCGCTCGACCGGCCAGGCGAGGATGCGCGCCAATGCCGCCCGCGCCGCGCGGCGATGGATGAAGCTCAAGCGCCATTCCCGCGGCGCGCCCGGATTGGGCGCGGTGAGCCCGTCGAGGCGCATGAGGAGGCCGCGCCAGCCGCCGAGCCAGTCGCGCGGAAAATTTTGCACGAGATCGGCAAAGATCGCGGTCGCGCTCGCGCGATGAAAGAACACGACCTCGGTCATCGCGATGCTGCCGCGCATCAGCACCTGATCGATCGCCGCTGCCCATTCCGGCTCGGGCGCATCGCCGAGCGCGGCGTCGAAAGCGAGATCCTTGCGCCGCTTTGCCAAGCCCGGCGGCGCATAAAGGCGCGCCGCGGGATAGGCCGCCTTCCATTCCTTCAAGAAGAGATGATGGAGGAAATTGGGCGAGACGAGATGGCGTACGGGGCCGAGCGCCTCGACCTCTTGGCGCAGCGCCGGCGTCAGCGCCACCGGCGACCAGACGAAGAGGCCGCCATCGTCGAGCCGGATCACCGCCATGCGCGTCGGATAGGGAAACCCGGCGAAGAAGCGCACCACCGGGCCTTCGGCGATCCAGATATTGGTTCCGAATTCGGCCAACTGCGCGCCCATCGCCCTCTCCCGCCGCGGTTTCACCCGCCTGTCATAGCAGCATGACGCCGCCCGCGCAGGCGACGGTCAGGCGCGGATATCGGCTGCGGACGCGACCGTCGCGGCTGTCCGGCGTCCGTGAGAAGCGCGCCACTGACGGCGACGCGCCTCGGCGATTTCATAGGCTTGTCGAAGGAGCTCGACGATCTCGCTTTCGCGCGACGCCTTGGCCGTATTGAGCGCGAGGAGAATCTTGCTGCTGAGGCGCCGGTTGAGCTCGGGCACGGCGTCGACGTCGATTTCATAGCCGACGCGCGGTTCGGCCTTGATCTTGATGCCGGTCTCGCTCAGCTTCCGGCGCAGCGAATGGATCGAAACCCGGATCGACGCGCCGGCCGTTTCAGGCTCCGACGATCCGTAGACTTGCTGGATCAGCACCCCGATCGGCGTGGTGCGGGCGCGATTGTTGAGCAACACCATCAGAATGTCGGCTTCATGCGGCGTGAGGCGAATGGCCGCGCCTTTGAAGTAGATGACATTGTGGGTGTAATCGAACTCGAAATCCTCGTGGCTCGGCCTCTCGGCCAGCCTTTGTCCGGCGCCCATCGCTCGATCCGTTCGGAAATCTCTCGCCGCGATCAATCGCTCGCGGCGCGCTTCACAGCGATCCATGCACGGGGGGCGTGCTTCAAACCAACGGGTGTGTCTCATCGTCACATGATGCAGATCGTCCGAAATATTGATGGAATTTTCATTAACGGACGCGAGTAAATCTGAATATTCACAGCCTATGCGTGTCCCAAGTCGAAAATATTAAGACTAATATTTACCTAGCGCCTGCCAGGATTCCGGGCATTCATCGATCAAACCCCCGTTAACCGATCAGGGTGTGTAGTAGGACACATCGACAATCTCGAGTTGAACCGGTTCGGCCATGAACTCCGCGGCCTCATGCGGCGCTCACAGTGTCCTGATCGCCGAAGACAACGAGCAGATGCGACATCTGCTGGAAGCGATGGTTCGCGCCATGGGCGTGCGGAAAGTCGACGTGGTCGCGAACGGCCGGGACGCGCTCGAGCACATCCGACGGGACCTTCCGGACCTGCTGATTGCCGATTGGCACATGGAGGGGATGACGGGCATCGAACTCGTGCACGACATCCGTCTGAGCGAGGAAAGCCCCAACCCTTACTTGCCGATCATCATGGTCACGGCATACGCCGACAAGCAACACGTCACAAAGGCGATCAAGGCCGGCGTGCATGAGGTCTTTGTGAAACCCGTCTCGCCGACGGAGCTCGCCATGCGCATCCATGAAATTTTCGAAAGACCGCGGGGCTTCGTGCGCACGCCGGCATATTTCGGTCCGGAGCGCCGGCGCAACGACGGCAAGAGCGATCGGCGGGATTGGCGCAGGACAGATGTGCAGTTTATTTCGCCGTATGAGATTGCAATCTTTGTCGAGGGATTGCGCAAGCGGGCGTCATAGCGAATGACCGACAGGGGCGATCGGCCATCAGGGGGACCGTCACATGGAAGAGAGATATCAGGCGATCGAAACCAGAGTGGTTGCTGTTGAAGACCTGAACTGGCAGCTGACCGCGCGCTTGAATGCGCTCCAAATGGTTTGTGCTTCGCTCTTCGCCGAAGCGCTCGTCCATCGGCCAAAGGACAAGCGCGTCGAAGCCGCGCAGGGCATGTTTCACGCGCTCAGGGCCGAGGCGCGTCGTTCGACGCTCTACGACGAAACGACGCCCGAGGGCCGCCGGCTGGCGAAGGGTACCCCGCGGGAAATGGATCACATCATCGGCCTGCTTATTGACCATTTGAGCCGAATGGCCGCATAGCCCCCTCAGACGACGCCCGCCCTGACCGCGATCGCGGCGGCTTCGGAGCGGTTCCGTGCGCCCGTCTTTTTCAAGATCTGCCGCACATGCAGCTTGATCGTGACCTCGGCGCGCCCGAGGTCGCGCGCGATTTCCTTATTGCTTGCGCCGGTCGCGAGGCGGGCGAGAACCTGCAACTCGCGCGGCGTCAGCGCGGTGAGCGCCGCGCTCTGCGCCAGCGCCGCCTCGTCGGGCGGCGGAGCCTCGAAGACATCGGCGGGAACGTAGCTCGCGCCCTGCGCGATCAACATCAGCGCGTTGACGAATAGCTCCGTCGGCATCGTCTTCGGGACAAAGCCCTTCGCGCCGGCCTGCACGGCCGCGGCTATATCCGCGGTGCTCGCCGAGCCGGAGATGAGGACGACCGGCGGCTGAGAAAACGCCTTCATCACCCGAGCGATGCCGTCGCCGCCATCCATGCCCGGCATTTACAAATCCAAGAGAACCAGATCGGGTTTGCTCATTGCATCGCCGGCGGCGCCAAGCAGCTCGTCGATGCTTGCGGCCTCGAAAATCGTCGCGTTCGGGAAGCATCGCGCAAGCCGCGCATGCAACGCCTCGCGGTAAAGGGGATGGTCGTCAGCGATGACGATATGCATGACGATCAACGATGTGCTCTGCGCCGGCCGGGCTCCGCCCGCAGGTTGGATGGCGGTATCGGGTCATCTCGGCAACAGCTCCTGAATCGCTCGCGCGAGCTGCGCCGGCGTTACCGGCTTGGCGAAGAAAGCATCGACACCTTGCGCCTTGGCGACCTCTCCGATCGTCCCGTCGTCGAGGCCGGTGCAAAGAACGATGACGATCTCGGGACGGAGCGCCTTCAAATTCTCGGCGAGCGCGAGGCCGTGCATTCCCGGCATGAGCTGATCCATGACGACGGCGTCCCAGGCGTGCGGCGCTTCGGCGAAGACATCGATGGCCTCGCGTGGGTCGTTGATCGCGGCGGTTTCATAGCCGAGCCGCTCCAACCCGATCGTCAGCATGTCGGTGACGTCGATCTCGTCGTCGACGATCAGGATGCGGCTGCTGCCATGAATTTCTTCCGCCGGATGCTCGTCGGGCTCCTCGGTTCCCTCGCCTTGCGCCAAAGGCAGGTAGATCGAGAAGCGGCTGCCGATGCCGGGCTGGCTGTCGACGACGCAAGCGCCGCCATAGGTCGTCAGGATCCCGTGAACCACCGACAGGCCCAACCCGGTTCCCCGGCCGCGTTCTTTCGTCGTGAAGAAAGGCTCGAAGATGCGCGGCAAGGCGTCGGGCGGGATTCCGCAACCGGTATCCGACACGTCGAGCCGGGCATAGGGCCGCCCCGGATCGACTTGACCCGCGACCGCCACCCCGCGCTCGGCGGCCTGTCCCGGCTCGATCTTCGACGACGCGATCGTGATCGAGCCTTGCCGCCCGTTCATCGCGTCATGCGCATTGAGGCAAAGATTGACGACGATCTGCTCGATCTGGCTGGCGTTGGCCTCGACGATGACCGGCTCGCGACCTTGATCGATCCTGACTTCCGTCGTCGGCGGCAAAGAACCGACGAGGAGGTTGCGGCTTTCCTCGATCGCTTTGCGTATATCGATCTTCCGTCTCGCGAGGGTACGGGCGCGCGTGAAGCCCAATATCTGCAGCACGAGCTCCCGGCCGCGATTGGCCGCGCTCGAGATGCGCTGCGCGAATCGGTGCTCCGCCGTATCGGACGGAAGGTCCTCTTCGAGAAATCGCGCGAAACCGCCGATCGCGCCAAGCAGATTGTTGAAATCATGCGCGATGCCGCTGGCGAGCTGGCCGATCGCCTCCATCTTGCTGGCCTGCTGAAGATGGCGCTCGAGCCGTTCGCGATCGCGCTGTTCCGCGTTTTTCTCGGTCGTATCCCGGATGACCGTGGCGATGCCGCTTCCGGGCAAGTTGCTGCGATGAAGCTCGAGGTCTTTGACGATGGCGTTCTGCGTCCAGCGGATCTGATGGAGATCGTGCTCTTGCGTCAGCGGGACCGAGACGCGGGGGAAAGCGGCTTTGTCGCCATAGTCGCTTTGGCCGGGATTGGAGCGGCCCGTGAGCGCAAGCGCGGCGTTATTCGCATAGATGACGCGGCCGTCCTCGCGCTCCACATAAATCGCCTCGCTGACGAGGTCGAGGGCGGCCAGCGCTTCGCGATAGCGCGTGGTCATCAGCATCAGCGCGACGAGATCCGCGATCGAGCGCGCGAAGCCGAGCTCGTCCGTCGTCCATTCCCGCCTGCTGCCCGCCTGCATGAACCCCACATGTCCGACCATGCGCCGGCCGAGATAGACCCCGGCGATGATCCCGCCCTCGATCTTGCGACGGCGCATGATCTCGCGCCGCGCCGCCAGGCGGGCGTCGTTCGCATCGGTGATCGGGACCACCTGCTCGCGGTCGAGATCGGAAATGATATGCTGGTAGGCACTCAGTTCCACGTCGGGCGCGCGATCGTGCCGGCGCGCGCTGCGAACCCATTCGTCGACGCAGCGGGAAAAGCCCGTCCCCTCATCGACCAGGAACACCTGCGAGAACTCGACGCCCATGACGTCGCCCGCGGCCTCGGTTATGGCGCGCACGGCGTCCTTGAACGTCAGGGAGCCTTCCATGAAGACGTTGGTGTGCACGAAATCGGTGAGCGCTTTTTGCTGCCGCTGCAGCGCGGCTTGCTGGCGCTCGCTCTCCTCGCGTGCCGCGACCAGCTCGGTGACGTCGTTGGTGATCGTCCCGATGGCGTCGAATTGATCGCCCGCGACGAAGATCGGGAAGCTGCTGACGGCGAGCATCAGATGCCGGTCGCCGATCGAAACCGGCAGCGGCGCCGAGGTCTGCGGTTTTCCCGTGCGCCAGACGCGATCGTTGAGCTCGGGCAGCGGCCCGCCGCCCGTAAGGCCGGATTTTTGCCAGATGTCGGACACGTCCGCGCCGATCA
>JBJKPV010000089.1:0-6865 GCA_046706015.1 Allostellaceae bacterium
TCGAAGATGTGGGTGCTGCGCCGGGTGCTCAGCCCGATGGGCCCGATGGACGGGCTCGAATTCCTGATCGAGAAGCTGCGTCAGTCCAAGAGCAACGCCGACTTCTTCGAAGCCATGAACACCTAGCCGCGGGCGGTGCCGCGGTAAGCCCGGCCTTGACGGCGCGTGGCTCGACCGCGCGCTTGGATGGCCGATCTTGCGACTCGCGGGGCCGCAAGCGATAGACCTGCCTTACCCGTGAATATTCAAGTTATCGGCATTCAAGTGAAATGGGCGGGACGAGCACGGCTAAAATATTCGTGTTAATAGCATTTATGCCGATTTAGCCGCGCAAAATCCATGTTGATCGGGTTGATACCAATTTAGATTGATGTTATCGTCGATCGCATGAATAAGCGATCACGCGCCTACTCCATGGCAAAGCGGACCGAACAGGCCGCCAAGACCAAGGCGCGGATCGCAGAGACCGCGATACAGCTTTACCGAGAATCTCCCGACGAATTCACACTGAAAAAAGTTTCCGGGCAGGCGGGAACGAGCGTCCAAACCGTGCTGCGGATCTTCGGCAGCAAGGCTGCCTTGATCGCCCTGGCACGGCAAGCGGCGGCCCCTGCCTTCGTTCGGAAAGGCTTGAGCGAGGAGGAGATCACCGACGCCGTCCATGAGCTCTTCGACCGGCATGAGGAGGCAGGCGACGAGTTCCAGCCCAGCGATGCAGACCGGGCGCGGCATCTCGCTTGGGTCGAGGAACGTCTGGTGCCGCCCGCCGCGGAGGGCGTGCCGCCCCAAGCGAGCAACCGTCAGACCATGCTGTTCGGCCTGCTGGTCGCCACTGACCGCTCGACTTGGCGCCTATTGCGCCGCGAGCTCGGGCTTTATCGCCGCGCCGCCGAAACGGTGGTCGCGGGCATGATCGCGGCGCTGACCGGCGGCTGATCAGACCGTCAGGACGGTCGAGCCGGTGGTCTTGCGCGCCTCGAGATCGCGATGCGCCTGCGCCACCTCCTTCAAGGGATAGGTCTGGCCGATCTCGATCTTGATGGTGCCGCCGGCGACGTGATCGAACAGCTCCTTGGCCATGGCCCGGAGCTTCTCGGTCGTGCTGGCGTAATGGATCAGGGTCGGCCGCGTCACATAGAGCGAGCCCTTGCCGGTCAAGATATTGATGCTGAAGGGCTCGACCAGGCCCGAGCTCTGCCCGAAAGAGACCATCAGCCCGAGCGGCGCCAGGCAATCGAGCGATTTCATGAACGTGTCCTTGCCGACCGAATCATAGACGACGGGCAGTTTCTTGCCTTCGGTGATCTCGACCACGCGCTTCTGGAAATCCTCCTTGGTGTAGTCGATGACGTGATCGCAGCCATGAGCGCGGGCCAGCTTGGCCTTGGCCTCGCTGCCGATCGTCCCGATCACGGTCGCGCCGAGATGCTTCGCCCATTGGCAGGCGATGAGGCCGACCCCGCCGGCGGCGGCGTGAAAGAGGATCGGCTCGCCCGGCTTCACGCGATAGGTCTGGCGCAAAAGATATTGCGCGGTCAGGCCCTTGAGCATCATCGCGGCGGCTTGCTGGTCGCTCACGCCGCTGGGCAGCTTGACCAGCCGCGCGGCGGCGATGAGCCGCGCTTCGGCATAGGCGCCGATCGGCGCGCTGCCATAGGCGACGCGGTCGCCCGGCTTCAGATCGTCGACGCCGGGGCCGACTTCCTCGACCACGCCCGCGCCCTCGCCGCCGAGGCTCGAGGGCAAAGGCATCGGATAGATGCCGCGGCGATTATAGGTGTCGATGAAATTGAGGCCGACTGCGGTGTGGCGCATGCGCACCTCGCCCGGGCCAGGCTTGCCAATCTCGGTCTCCTCCCAGGTCAGGACCTCGGGGCCGCCGGTCTTATGGATGCGAACGATATGGGTCATAGGTTTCTCTCCACTAGCTCAGCCGCCGAGCGTCCGGCGGAAGAATTGGATGGTGCGGGAATTGGCGAGATCGGCGGCCGATCTTTCATAAGCGTGGCTGCCGCTGCGGGCAAAGCCGTGATCGGCACCGGCATAGGAATGGATCGTGACGTGGGGATTGCCGCGCAGCCCGTCGGCGATGCGGCGCTGCGCCGCCAGCGGCACGAATTTGTCGCGCTCGGCGATATGCAGCAGCAGCGGATGGACGATGCCGTTGGCCTCGCCGAGCGCGACATCGATATTCACACCGTAATAGGCGACATTCGCATCCGTATCCGCACGGCAGGCCAGGAGAAAGGCGAGCCTGCCGCCGATGCAATAGCCGAGACTGCCGACCTTGCCGGTGCAGGCGGGGTGACGGCGCAGCGCGGCGATGCTGGCCTTGAGATCCTCGACGCCGAGCGCCTCGTCGAAGCGCTGCATATAGCCGACGCCCTTCTTGAACTCGTCCTCGCGATCGGAATCGAGCTCGATGCCGGGCTTGAGCCGCCAATAAAGATCAGGCGCGAGCGCGACATAGCCTTGCGCGGCCGCCGCATCCGCCACGCCGCGCAGCCAGCGATTGACGCCGAAAATCTCCTGGATCACGACGATTCCGGGGCCCGCGCCCGTTGTTGGCGCGGCGAGATAGGCATCGAAGCTGCCGCCATCCGCGGCGCGGATCGCGAGTGTGGCCACGCTCGCCTCCCTCTTTGCGCCGCGCCTCGTCACCGACTCTACCCAGCACGCAAATGCTTGTCACGCCGGGCAAAGCCCGGCAAAGTGTGCGCCGCTTAAAGATTGCGAGCCGGCTCCGTTGAAGGGGCGGCATAAGGGAGGAAACGATGGTCGATGAAACGATGCGCCCCGGCGCGAGCCGGCGCGACTTCCTGACCGGACTCGTCGCCGCCGGCGCCGTGAGCATGATACCGGCAGGCGCGCTCCACGCGGCGCCCGCGCCCAAGCACCATGGCGTCATCGACGTGCATCATCATTTCTGGGCGCCCGACTATCTGAAGGCGCAGGTCGGCTGGGAAAACGCGCATCACGTTCCGCACTTTCCCGGCATGGAGCAGTGGACGCCCGAAGTCTCGCTCGCCGAGATGGACAAGGCTGGCGTCAGGACGGCGGTGCTGTCGTTGGCCTCGATCAGCCAGGGAATGTGGGGCCTGGACGCCGAAGCCGCGACCAAGGTTGTCCATGCCTGTGATGATTTCGGCGCCAAGGTGATGAGCGACCATCCGGGCCGCTTCGGGCTCTTCGCGCCGCTCAATATGATCGACGTGCCGAGCTCGCTCAAAGAAGTCGAATATGCCTATGACCAGGTGCATGCGGACGGCATCGGCATTCAGTCGAGCTACAATGGCGTCTATCTCGGCGATGCGAGATACAATCCGATTTGGGAAGAGCTCAACCACCGCAAGGCGGTGGTCTTCGTCCATGGCCCGAACAACCAATGCTGCAGCCGGATCAATGATGGGCCCGGCATGTATGGCTCCATCATCGAGGTTACGTTCGACGTGACGCGCGCTTGCGCCAGCCTGATGGCCAGCGGCGCGCTGCAGCGCTATCCCAATATCAAATGGATCATCGCTTACGGCGGCGGGACGCTGCCCTTCGTCGCCGGCCGCATCAATAATTTTTTCAAGCATGCGAAGAACCTCAAGGAAATCGCGCCGAACGGTGTCACCGCCGAGCTGCAGAAATTGCACGTCGACACCGTCAATGTCGCGAATAAGGCGTCGATGGCCGCGCTCCTGAAGTTCTTTCCGTCCTCGCACGTTCTCTACGGTACGGACTTCATCTATTTCCACAACGACCAGCTCGACGATCTCGATCGCGTCGGGCTGTCGCCGAAGGTCAAGGCCGGGATTTTCGCGGGGAACGCCAAGCGGCTGATCCCGCGCCTCGCCAAGGCCTAACGGCGCACCGCAAAGGGCGCGCGCGGCAAAAATGCGCGCCGTCGCGGCGCGATAGAGAGGGGGCACGGCAATGAGGCTGCGTTATGTCGTGGCGGCGTTTGGACTGTGCATGGGGTTGATGCCGATGTCAGCAGGAGCTGCGACCAAACTCGAAGTGAGCCTGTTCCCGAGCGCCGGATGGGTGCTGAACATCGGCATCGCGCAAGGCTTTTTCGGCCGCGCCGGGCTCGAGGTGCACCCAAACCCGGTGACCGGCTCGGTCATGCAGATCACCGGCATGATGGACGGGAAGTACGATCTCGGGCTTACCGCGCTCGACAACGTCATCGCCTATGATGCCGGGCAAGGCGCCGCCAAGCTCGAGGAGAAGGCCGATCTCTTCGCCTTCATGGGCGGTTCGGGTGGCGGGCTTCACCTCATCACCGCGCCGGCGGAGAAGACCATCGAGGGCTTGAGGGGCAAGAAGCTGGCCGTCGACGCCAAGACCACGGGGTTTGCCTTCGTGCTCTATCATATGCTGGCGACGCACGGGCTGAAGCCGGGCGATTACGAGCTCGTCGCGGTCGGCAGCTCGCAGAAGCGCTACGAGGCGCTGCTCGACGGGCGCGCGGTCGGCGGGCTGCTCGACCGGCCGTTCGATACCTACGCCACCGCCAAGGGCTTCAACGATCTCGCCGCGATGAGGAAGGTTCTGCCGCATTACCAATCGAGCGTTGGCATGGCGCGGCGCGCCTGGGCCAAGGATCATCGCGAGGCGCTGGTCTCTTTCATTCGCGCCTATGTCGAGGCAAGCCTGTTTCTGTTCGATTCACGCAACAAGGAAGCGGCGATCGCGATCCTGATGCAGCATACGCCGCACCTGACGCGTGAGCTCGCCGAGCACATCTATGCCGATACGACCGGGCCCGAGACCATCACCGCGCCGATGGCCGAGATGGACCCAAAGGGCGTCGCGACCGTGGTCGGCTTGCGCAGCGAATACGGTGAGCCCAAGCGCAAGCTCGAGGCCAAGGATTTCTACGATCTGAGCTATTACCGCGCCGCGATCGGCCAGAAATAGATCGCGCGCCGGCGGCTGCGATCTCCGATCAGAGAAGCAACGCGCCTTCGAGCTGGAGCAGGCGGCGCTTGGTCTCGACGCCGCCATCGCCGCTATAGCCGCCGAGTTCGCCATCCGACGCGGTAACGCGATGGCAAGGCAGCAGGATCGGCAGCGGGTTGCGCGCGCAGGCGCGCCCGACGGCGCGCGGGCTCAAGCTCAGCGCTTGCCCGAGCTCGCCGTAAGACCGCGTCTCGCCATAGGGGATTTGCGCCATCACCGCCCAGACGCGCTGCTCGCTCGCCGAGCCTTCCGGCGCCAAGGGCAGATCGAAATGGCGGCGCTTGCCGGCGAAATAGGCGTCGAGCTGGCGTTTCGCATCGCGCAATAGCGGCGACGCCGTGCCCGCGGACTTGCCGCCCCAGATCAACGCCGTGATCGCGCCCCCCGCTTCGAAGAGCGTGAGGCGGCCCAACGGGCTTTGGAGCGAGAGCCGCGCAATCTGTCACCGCCGCGTGGCGAGATCCTTTTCGAGCAGCGTCGCATCGATAACCGGCAGCGAGCAGACCGGGCCTTCGCAGAGATAGACCGTCGCCTTGCCGTCGATCTGCGCCTTGCCCGAAGCGGGATGGCCTTCGGGCAGTGTGTCGCCCGGCGCGATCATCGTCACAATCCGATTAGGCAGATCGGAAGTGTGGATGACGCGCAGCAGTGCCGCGGTGTCGGGCGCGGTTTGCGCGCCGATGACGACGATCTGCAAGCCTTTCTCGAGCAGCTCGCGCGCGTTCAACAGCGCGGCGTGGCTGAAGGGATAGCGCCGCTCCTCGCCGCCGAAGGCGTTGATCGTCGCCTCCGCGCGCGCGCGGTAGTCAGCCTCGCCGGTGAGGTAATGGAGGCGCGCCAGCACCGCGGCCATGGTGCCGTTGCCCGACGGATTGGGTTGGTCGAGCGCGTTCTTGGCGCGGGCGATCAGATGCTCGGCATCGTCGGCGGTGAAGAAGAAGCCGCCGCTCGGGTCCCAATAATGTTGGATCGCGGCCGCAACCCAATCGCGCGCGCGATCGAGATAGCCTGTCTTGCCGGTCGCCTCATAAAGCGCCAGCGCGGCGCGGCTCATATTGGCGTAATCGTCGATCACCGCGTGGTGCTGGGCACGGCCGCGCCACGAATGAAGCAGCCGGTTTTCCGCGCCGCCGAGCGAAGCGGCAATGAAATCGAAGGCCGCCACGGCGAGATCGAGCCAATCCGGGCGATCGAACGCCATCGCCGCGTTGGCGAGCGCGGCGATCATCAACCCGTTCCAATCGGCCAAGACCTTGTCTTCGAGACCGGGCCGCACGCGCGGTTCGCGGGCCGCGAGCAGCCGCGCGCGATCGGATGCGAGCGCGGCTTCGGTCGCGGGCTCGGCGCGCTCCATATGCGCAAGACGGTTGAGGATGGTGTGGCCTTCCCAATTGCCGTCCGCGCCGACATCGTAGAATTCCTTGAAGCGCGCCGCGTCCGGGCCCAGGACGCGATCGATCTCGCCCTCGCTCCAGACATAGAACTTGCCCTCTTCATGCTCGCTATCGGCGTCGAGGCTGGAAGCGAAGCCGCCCTCCGGCAGCCGCATCTCGCGCACGAGCCAGGCGATGGTCTCGGCGACGCGCTCGGCATAGAGCGGGCGCTGCGTCGCTTGCCACGCCGCGGTGAGCAGGTCGAGGAGCAGCGCGTTGTCGTAGAGCATCTTCTCGAAATGCGGCACGAGCCAGCGCGCATCGACGGAATAACGGGCAAAGCCGCCGCCGATATGGTCATAGATCCCGCCTTGGGCGATGTGATCGAGGGTCAGGAGAACCGCCTCGCGCGCGCCGGTGATGCCGCGCCGCCCCGCGCGCCACAGCAAGTCGAGCGATGGGGCTTGCGGGAATTTGGGCGCGGCGCCGATGCCGCCATTGATGCGGTCGATCTCCTCCAAGAGCCTTTCGGCGACGCG
>JBJKPV010000090.1:0-24284 GCA_046706015.1 Allostellaceae bacterium
ACGAGACGGTCGAGCGGCCGCTCGTTCCCGTGGTCGGTGCGATGGAGGCCGCGGGCATCCGCGTCGATCGCGGCGAGCTCGAGCGGCTCTCGCGCGATTTCGCCAAGCGGATGGAGGAGCTCGAAGCCGAGATCCACAAGCTCGCCGGCCATCCCTTCAATCTCGCCTCGCCCAAGCAGCTCGGCGAAGTGCTGTTCGACGAGCTGGGCCTGCCCGGCGGCAAGAAGATGAAGACCGGCGCCTATGGCACCGATGCGGGCGTGCTCGAGGATCTCGCCTTGACCCATGATCTTCCCGCGCGCGTACTCGATTGGCGCCAGCTGGCGAAGCTCAAGAGCACCTATACCGACGCGCTCATCGAGCAGATCAATCCGCGCACCCATCGCGTCCATACCAGCTTCTCGCTCGCAGGCGCGGCGACGGGACGGCTTTCCTCGACCGATCCCAATCTTCAAAACATCCCGATCCGCACCGAGGAAGGGCGCAACATCCGTCGCGCCTTCATCGCCGAGCCCGATCACCTCCTGATCTCGGCCGATTACAGCCAGATCGAGCTGCGGCTCGCCGCGCACGTCGCGGGCATCGACGCGCTGAAGGAGGCCTTTCGCGACGGCGCCGATATTCACGCCATGACCGCGAGCGAGGTTTTCGGCGTGCCGATGAAGAAGATGGATGCGGAAACGCGTCGTCGCGCCAAGGCGATCAATTTCGGCATCATCTATGGCATCAGCGCCTTCGGCCTCGGCCAGCAATTGGGCGTGCCGCAGAGCGAGGCTGCGGATTACATCAAGCGCTATTTCCAGCGCTTCCCCGGCATTCGCGACTACATGGACGCGATGAAGCAACTGGCGCGTGAGCAGGGCTATGTCGAGACCTTGTTCGGCCGGCGCATCCATGTCCCCGGCATCAAGGACACGAACCCGGCGCGGCGCGGCTTTTCCGAGCGCGCGGCGATCAACGCGCCGCTCCAGGGCTCGGCCGCGGATATCATCAAGCGCGCGATGCGCCGCGTGCCCCGGGCGCTGGCGCAAGCGGGCTTGAAGGCGAGGATGCTGCTTCAGGTCCATGACGAGCTCGTCTTCGAGGCGCGCGAGGACGAGGTCGAGGCGACGCGGGCGCTCGCCAAGGATGTGATGGAAGGCGCCTGCGCGCCGGTGCTGAGCCTTTCGGTGCCGCTCGTGGTCGAGACTGGCGCCGCCCGCAACTGGGAAGAGGCGCATTGAGGCGGCGCTAGGACAACACCCTAGCCCGCCACCCCAAGAGGATTTTCGGTCGGACCGCTACTTCGCGGCGACGCGTGCGTTGTCGTCGATCCGGCGCAACAGGTTCTGGCGCTCTTCTTCGAGCTCCGTCGGCAGACGCTTGCCGAAAAGATCGAACAGATCTTGCTGATTGAGGGCCTCGTTGCGCGCCTCGGCCGGATCGATCGCCATGATTTTCTCGAACCGGTCGGAGGAGAAGGATAGGCCTTTCCAGTTGATATCCTGGTAATGCGGCATGTAGCCGAACGGTCCCTCGATCGGCTTCGCCGCGCGGTTGCGGACGCGTTCGACGATCCATTTGAGGACGCGCATGTTCTGGCCGAAGCCGGGCCAAGCGAATTTGCCGTCCGCATCCTTGCGGAACCAGTTGACGCGATAGATGCGCGGCACCTGCTTGACGCGCTTCTCGATCGACAGCCAGTGGTTCCAATAATCGGCCATGTTGTAGCCACAGAAGGGCAGCATGGCGAAAGGATCGCGGCGGATCGCGGCTTGATTGTCGGCCGCGGCGGTCGCTTCGGAGCCCATCGTCGCGGCGAGGTAGACGCCGTGCTGCCAATTATACGCCTCGAAGACGAGCGGGAAGGTCTTCGACAACCGGCCGCCGAAGATGAAAGCGGAGATCGGCACGCCGGCCGGATCTTCCCAAGCAGGATCGATGCTCGGGCATTGGCTGGCGTGAACCGTGAAGCGCGAATTGGGATGCGCCGCCTTGCGCCCGGAAGCGGGCGTCCAGTCCTTGCCTTGCCAATCGATCAAATGAGCGGGCGGCTCGTCGGTCAAGCCTTCCCACCACACATCGCCGTCATCGGTCAAGGCGACGTTGGTGAAGATAACGTCGTGATCGAGCATCTTCACGGCGTTCGGATTGGTCTTCACGCCCGTCCCCGGCGCCACGCCGAAGAATCCCGCTTCGGGGTTGATCGCGCGCAAGGTGCCGTCCGGCCGCGGCTTGATCCAGGCGATGTCGTCGCCGATGGTCCGAACCTTCCAGCCGTCGAAGCCTTCGGGCGGCACCAGCATGGCAAAGTTGGTCTTGCCGCAGGCCGACGGAAACGCCGCCGCGACATAGGTCTTTTCGCCTTCGGGGCTCTCGACGCCGAGGATCAGCATATGCTCGGCAAGCCAGCCCTGCTCGCGGCCCATGATCGAGGCGATGCGCAAGGAGAGGCACTTCTTGCCGAGGAGCGCATTGCCGCCATAACCGGAACCGTAGGACACGATCGCGTGCTCTTCCGGGAACTGGACGATGTATTTGTGCTCGGAGTTGCACGGCCAGGCCACGTCCTTCTGGCCCGGCGCCAGCGGCGCGCCGACCGAGTGGAGGCAGGGAACGAACTCGCCGTCACCGAGCAGGTCGAGAACCTTGTGGCCGACCCTGGTCATCAGCCGCATGCTGACCGCGACATAGGGCGAATCGGTGATCTGAACGCCAATATGCGAGATCGGCGAACCCAGCGGTCCCATGCTGAAGGGTATCACATACATGGTACGGCCGCGCATCGCGCCTTCGAAAAGCCCGTCGAGCGTCGCGTGCCTTTTCTTGGGTTCGACCCAGTTTTTTGTCGGCCCGGCGTCTTCCTTGTGGCTCGAGCAGATGAAAGTGCGGTTCTCCACCCGCGCCACGTCGCGGGCGTCGGACCGCGCCAGATAGGAATTCGGCCGCTTGGCGGGGTTGAGTTTGATCAGCGTTCCCTGGGCGACCATTTGGGCGTAGAGCCGTTCGGCTTCTTCGGCGGAGCCGTCGCACCAATGCACACCCAGCGGCTGACACTTGGTTGCGATCTCCTCGACCCAGGCCAGGAGTTTACTGTTTCGGGTCCGTGCCGAGCCGGTCATCGCCGATCTTCTCCCACAAATTGAAACTGTAAAGCGAGGCCGCCGGTAAACCCGGTAGCGATGAAAGCAGCAGGCACGGCGCGACCTCCAGGGTGAATTTGGGCGCTTGCCTTTGACCGCCGGTCGGATCGCGGCGCAGCAGTCCTTCGCCCGACCTTCAAACTATATCGACGCGCGCCGAGGCGCAACGCTTAGGGCCCGATTTGTTAACCTTCGATGACCCGTTTCTGCGCCAATTGTGCAAATGCAGCAAAGGCTTGCAGTGCGCGAGCGGGATCTGGAGCGACCGTGGCAAAATGAAGCCGCGCGACCGCGCCGCCGCGGCGGAAATCGGCGCCTTCGGGATCGACGCCGGTGATTCCCCAGCCGGCGCCCGTGGCGCCGCCAAGCCGCTTCACGCAAAGGTCGAGAATCGAAGAATATTCGCTGGTTAATTGCTCGATCAGTGCCGCCTCGCTGCCTGCCGGCCAATCGCTCGGATCGTAGGGGCAGAGAAGGTCGTTCGTGGCGATCCAATGAATGCGGCCAAAGCCCGCGACCAGATGGGCCCGCGCCACCCGCATCCGGTAAAGCGCAAAGTCCTTGAAGTCGGCATAAGCCTGCGCCAATGGGTGGCGGCGCAGGAAACGCGCCCGCGCGGCCTCGTCGGCGACGGTCGCGATCTCGCCAAGCACGGTCACGCGCGCACCGGTCAGCGGGTCATCGAGGCCGATCGTCCCGTCGAAGAGCAACGAGGCACGGGATTCGCGTGCCAAGTTCTTGGTGTGCTCGGCCAGCGCCGAGAGCAACAACAGCGGGCTGCCATCGAGGTCGCACGCAACCAGCACCACGGAGCCATAGGGCCAGCCCCCATCGGCCAGGGCGGTCGCCAGCATGGCGCGGTCGTGCCCGCGCATGAGGCGCCGGGCGAGCGCCGCCGGGCGTTGCGACGGCTCTAGGGGAAGATCGGACATCGGGTGATTGTGCCCACCAACCGGGGCTGCGGGAAGCGGCTATAATGCCTATCTATGGGGAAGCCGCACCGCTGCCGCCCTTCTGCCCTAAAGCGGCCATACTGGGGCAGGAGGGTCGAAAGCCGGGAAATCGTCGCGCAAGGAACTTTCTATGCCGAATACTATCGCCCTGGTCGATGACGACCGCAACATCCTGACCTCCGTTTCCATGGCGCTCGAGGCTGAAGGCTTCACGGTGCGCTGCTTCACGGACGGGGCGGAGGCGCTTAAGGGCCTGACCGCACAGCCACCCGACCTTGCCATCCTCGACATCAAGATGCCGCGCCTCGACGGCATGGAGTTGCTGGCACAGCTGCGCAAGGACAGCAGCATGCCAGTGATCCTTCTGACCTCGAAGGATGACGAGATCGACGAGGTGCTCGGCCTCCGAATGGGCGCCGACGATTACATCAAGAAGCCGTTCTCGCAGCGCCTTCTGATCGAGCGCATCCGCGCCCTGCTGCGGCGCGACGAGCTTACGCGCGGCACCGGCGGCGAAGCCGAGCCGGCGATCCAGCGCGGCGATCTGCGCCTCGATCCGGCGCGGCATCAATGCACCTGGAAGGGCGGGAACGTCGATCTGACCGTCACCGAGTTTCTGCTGCTGAAATCGCTGGCGCTGCGCCCCGGCCACGTCAAGAGCCGCGACCAGCTTATGGACAGCGCCTATGGCGAGCACATTTATGTCGACGATCGTACGATCGACAGCCACGTGAAGCGCCTGCGCAAGAAATTCAAGGCGGTCGACTCCGAATTCGCGCAGATCGAAACGCTTTATGGTGTCGGATATCGCTACCGCGACAGCTGAGGAGAAAGCGCCGCTCGAGACGGTCGCGTCGGCGGAAGAGTCCCCGTTGCGGCGGCGGCGCTTGCGCCGGCGCCGCTTCTCGCTGCTGACCTGGCGCATCCTCGCCATCAACGTGCTGGCGCTGGCATTGCTCGGCGGCGGGCTGCTGCTTCTGGGCGAATATCGCCAGCGATTGATCGATGCCGAACTGCAATCGCTGCAGACCCAGGCGCAGGTCTTCGCCGGCGCTGTCGGCGAAGGCGCCACGACCGATGCGCTGGGCAATGGCGTTCAGCTGGTCACGCCCTTGGCGCGCGACATGATGCGCCGCTTGGTCGAGCCGACCAAGACGCGGGCGCGCCTTCTTGACGTCAAGGGCGCGGTGATCGCCGATACCTCGATCCTCGGCGGCGCGGGTGGCGTCGTGGAGATCGATCGCCTGCCGCCGCCCGACAGCGGCGGCGCCGTCCATCGCACGCTGACGCATGCCTATGACTGGCTGATCGCGCATTCGCCTTGGTCCACCGCGCGACCGCTCGCGCCGTTCTCGGACAATCCGATCGACGACAACGTGACGCAGCGCGCCCTCAGCGGCGACGTTGCCTCCGCCGCGCGTCGCGCGGACGGAAGGCTGACCCTCATCGCTGCGGCACCGGTGCAATATTACAAGCGCGTGCTCGGCGCGGTGCTGCTGTCCGCCGACGGTGCCAGTATCGAGCAGACCGTGCGCAGCGTACGCTTCGCGATCATCAAGCTCTTCGGCGTTGCGTTCGGCCTCACCGTGCTGCTCTCGATCTATCTCGCCGGGACCATCGCGCGTCCGGTGCGCCGGCTGGCGGCGGCGGCGGAACGCGTCCGGCGCGGCTCCGGCCGCAAGGTCACGATTCCCGATTTTACCGCGCGCGGTGATGAGATCGGCGACCTCTCCGGCGCGCTGCGCGATATGACCGGCGCGCTGTGGTCGCGGATGGACGCGATCGAGCATTTCGCCGCCGATGTCGCGCACGAGATCAAGAATCCGCTGACATCGCTGCGCAGCGCGGTCGAGACCGCCGCCCGGGTCGATGACCCCGAGAAGCAGCGCCGGCTGCTTGGCGTCGTGCTCGCCGATGTCCAGCGGCTCGATCGCCTCATCACCGACATCTCCAACGCCTCGCGGCTCGACGCCGAGCTCTCGCGCGGCGAAGGCGAGGCCGTGCCGCTCGATCGCATGCTCACGGCACTCGTCGATCTCTACCGCGATATCGCCAAGCCGGGTGCGCCGCGCCTTGAACTCGATCTGCCGGGCAACGCCGCGGCCGACCTTACGGTCCGCGGCGTCGAGGGCCAGCTCGTTCGCGTCTTCCGCAATCTTCTCGACAATGCGATCTCGTTCAGCCCACCCGGGGGCGTCATCCTCATCCGCGTGCGCCGCCCAGGCGACATGGTGCGGGTCACGGTCGAGGATGAGGGGCCCGGCTTGCCCGACGGCAAGCTGGCCGAGATCTTCAACCGCTTCTATTCCGAGCGGCCGGCGGGCGAGGCGTTCGGCACGCATTCGGGGCTGGGGCTTGCGATCTCGAAGCAGATCGTCGAGGCGCATCGCGGCGGCATCCGCGCCGAAAATCGCCGTGACCCGGAGGGTGATGTTCTCGGCGCCTGCTTTACCGTCGAACTGCCCACGGATGAAGCTTTCGACTGATCGGTCCAAAAGGTTAATCGCCGGCGACGGCGTGTCAAAAACGTCTGATAAAGCAATCTATTACTTGTGGTCCTTGAGACGTCTTGGACCTAGCGGATGATTATTTGCTACGCATTTCGCGATGCTGCGACGGTAAACCGATTGACTTTGAGCAAGGAGCGGCGCACTAGAGCAGCCCATGATCCGGGTTCACGGCACATCGGTCGCGCTCGATGGCGCGGGCGTCCTGTTGCGCGGGCCGTCCGGCTGCGGCAAATCCGACCTCGCTTTGCGCCTCATCGATCAGGGGGCGCAGCTGGTGGCAGATGACCAGACGGAGCTCGACCTCGAAGGCGATGAGATCGCGATGACCGCCCCCGCGACCATCGCCGGGCAAATCGAAGTGCGCGGCCTCGGCATCTTGCGCGTACCCAGCGTGTCTTCCGCGCCGTTGCGCGTCGTCGTCGATCTCGTTCCGATGGCGTCGGTCGAGCGCATGCCCGCACCGCGCGCCTGCGCGATGCTCGGACGCAGCGTGCCGCTCCTCGCGCTTGCGCCATTCGAGGCTTCAGTGGTGGCGAAATTACGGCTTGCCTTGCGCGCGGCGGTTCCGGTCGCACGATGAACGACGCCTCCCCCAGCGTGGCCTCGCGCCTCGTCGTCGTCACCGGCATGTCCGGCGCAGGCCGCTCGACCGCGCTCAAGACCTTCGAGGATATGGGCTACGAGGCGGTCGACAACCTCCCGCTCAGCCTTCTGCCCAATCTCGTCGGGCCGTCGTCCGCGCACCTTCCCTTGGCGGTCGGCGTCGATGTGCGCACGCGCGACTTCGCGGTGCCCGCTTTGGTTCAGGCGCTCGACCGGCTCGCGGCTGAGCACAAGCTCGATCTGCGCATCATCTTTCTTGATTGCGACGACGATCGGCTGGAGCGGCGCTACACCGAGACTCGCCGCCGCCATCCGCTCGCTGCCGAGCGTCCGGTCGCCGACGGCATCAGGCTCGAGCGCGAGCGCGTGCGTCCCTTGCGCGACCGCGCCGATCTCGTCATCGACACCTCGCTTCTCACGCCCGGCGATTTGAAGCGCGCGCTCAACGGCCATTTCGGCATCGGTGCCTCGCCCGCTTTCAGCACCTTCGTCACCTCCTTCTCCTATCGTCACGGACTGCCGCGCAACGCCGATCTGGTTCTCGACGTCCGCTTTCTCGTCAACCCGCACTACGTCCCGGCCCTGCGGCCCCTCAGCGGCAAGGACAGCGCCGTCGGCGACTACATCGCCGCCGATCCTGATTTCGAACCGCTTTTCGGCGAATTCTGCGCCTGGCTGCGCAAGCTGCTGCCGCGCTACGAGCGCGAGGGCAAGAGCTATCTCACCATTGCCATCGGGTGCACCGGTGGCCGCCATCGCTCGGTCTATGTCGCCGAGCGCCTCGCCGCCTGGCTTGCACAGGAAGGTCGGCGGGTTGCGGTTGCGCACCGCGACCTCGATACAGCCGTCTCGTCCGAACCCGAAACTCCCGCCGCCGTCGAGCGGGACGCTGCCGTGAAGGATGTCGCATGATTGGAATGGTACTCGTCACTCACGGCAGGCTTGCCGCGGAGTTCATCGCCGCGCTCGAGCATGTCGTCGGTCCGCAGCGCAACATCGCGGCGGTCTGCATCGGGCCTGAGGACGACATGGAGCGACGACGGCAAGACATCCTCCGCGCCATCAGCGAGGTCGATGCCGGCAAGGGCGTCGTGCTCCTGACCGATATGTTCGGCGGCACGCCATCGAACCTCGCCATCTCGGTGATGGACAAGGCCGCGGTCGAGGTGATCGCGGGCGTCAACTTGCCCATGCTGATCAAGCTCGTCGGCCTGCGTGAGACCGAGACACTCGCCGTCGCCGTCCGCGGGGCCCAGGAAGCGGGCCGCAAGTATATCAACGTCGCGTCGCAGCTTCTCGCCGACGCGCGCTGATGCCCGACGCGCCGTCATCGCCGGAGGAGGGTGACGACAATGGGCCGGCTCGAGCCAAGGTCGTGATCTGCAATCAGCGCGGGCTGCACGCGCGGGCTGCCGCGCGCTTCGTCAAGCTGGCGTTCGAGTTCGAGGCGGAGGTCGCCGTGGCGAAGCATGATACGTCCGTCTCCGGGCGCTCGATCATGGGGCTGATGATGCTGGCCGCCGGGCCGGGTACCGAATTGGAGATCAGCGCGACCGGCGCCGACGCGGCCCGCGCCGTCGCTGCTCTGGCGAAGCTGGTGAGCAGCGGCTTCGACGAGTCCTGATGCGATGAAGAGCGAACGCCGGCTCGAGGGCCTCGCCGTCTCGCCGGGAGTGGCGATCGGCGCGGCTTTCGTCACGGACGACAGCGTCGCCGTGCCCGAATATGAGCTTCGCGCCGACGAAGTCGGCGCCGAGCTGCAGCGGTTCGCCGCGGCGGTCGCGCTCTCGGTCAAGCAGCTGCGCAAGCTCAAGAGCAAGGTCGAGAGCCTGCCGGGAACGGCCAAGGAAGAAGCGGGATATCTGCTCGACGCCCATCTCCACATGCTCGCCAATTCCCGCCTCGTGCGCGGCGTCGAGCGGCGCATCGGTACCGATCACATCAACGCCGAACGCGCGGTGCGCGACGAGATCGCGCAGGTCGCGGCGAGCTTCGCCGAGATGGGCGATGCCTATCTCGCGGCGCGTATCGACGACGTCCGCGTCGTCGGCGCGCGCCTCGTGCGCAACCTGACCAAAACACCATTTGCCGCGATCCAGCGCCTCGCCGAGGGCACGGTGGTGCTAGCCGAGGAGTTGACCCCCGCCGACACCGCGTTGATGGACCCCAAGCGCATCGCCGGTTTCGCGACGGTCCTGGGCGGTGCCGAGAGCCACACGGCGATCATGGCGCGGGCCTTGAACCTGCCTGCCGTGCTGGGTGTCGCGGGGCTCCTCGGTCAGATCGAGTCCGGCGACGTCGTCATCGTCGATGGTCGCGAGGGCGTCGTCGTGCTCAACCCGACCGCCGCGACCGTCGTGCTCTACGAGGCGGCGCGCGAGGAGCTCGCCCGTGCCAATCGTCAATTGAATCGTTTTCGGCGGCTGCCTGCTGTGACCCGCGACGGCACCGAAATCGTGCTCCAAGCCAATCTCGAGTTGCCGCGCGAGCTCGATCAGGCGAACGACGCCGGCGCCGCCGGCATCGGTCTGGTGCGCACCGAGTTCCTCTACATGAACCGCGATGATCTGCCGAGTGAGGACGAGCAGTACGAAGCCTATGCGGCGCTGGTGCGCGGCATGGATGGCAAGCCGGTGACGATGCGTACGCTCGATATCGGCGGCGACAAGCTCGCGGCGCCGCTGGCGAAGATGCTGCCGGCCGAGGCGGCCAATCCGGCGCTCGGCCTGCGTGCGATCCGTCTCTCGCTCAAGGAGCGGCGCCTGCTCGATGTGCAATTGGCCGCGATGCTGCGCGCGGCCGCGCATGGACCGGTGCGGATCCTCCTTCCTATGATTTCGAGTGTCGGCGAGCTGAAGCGGGTGCGCGAGGCGCTAGCCCAGGTCGTCCGTCGCCTGCGCCGGCGTGGCGTGAAGCTCCCTGACGCGTTGCCCCCCGTCGGCGTGATGATTGAGATCCCGGGCGCCGCGCTTGCGGCCGACGCGCTCGCCGCGGCGGCGGATTTCTTCTCGATCGGCACCAATGATCTGATCCAATACACACTCGCGATCGATCGCGGCGACGAGGCGGTCGCCTATCTCTACAACCCGCTTCATCCCGCGGTGCTGCGGCTCATCCAGTTCTCGGTGCAAGCGGCGTTGCGGGCGAAGAAACCGGTTTGCCTTTGCGGCGAGATGGCCGGCGATCCGCGTTATACGGCGCTGCTCCTGGGCCTCGGCATCACCGAGCTGTCGATGGCGCCCGCGAACATCGCGCGCGTCAAGCAGCGCGTGCGGGCGCTCGACGTCGTCGCTGCGTCGCGCCGCGCCAATGCGATCATGGACCAGCTCGACGACGGAAGGATCGCGAGCCTTCTCGACGATTTCAACGCGCTCGCTTGAGCCGCCCATCGGCACATTTTTTCCTGCGCGAAGTGGCGGAGCGCGCCATAATCGCGCTGTGATCGCGTGAGGGTGCGGGGGAGACGGGTGCTCTTTGAGATCGGGTTGATCTTGGTGCTGGGGGCCGTCGTTGCGGCGGCTGCGTTCGTCGCGCTGCGTCGCAGCACCGCGCTCCGCCGCGAACAAGATCGCACGGCCGCCGCCATGGCCGAACGCGACGCGCTTCTCGCCGGCGCGCCGATCGCTTGCTACATCTTCGGCGAGGACGGGGCGGAGTCTTTCGCCCCGGGCGCGGTCACGAATTTGGGCGAGGCGCGGCAGGATTTCGCGTCGCTCTCGGGTCGCTTCACGGCCGAGGACGCGGCAGCGCTCGAGCGCGCCGTGGCCGCGCTGCGCGCCGATGGCAGCGAGTTCTCGTTGCGTGCCAGCCTCGCCGAAAGTGGTGCTGTCTTCGACATCGTCGGCCGCCGTCTTGGCCCGATCTGGGGTGGAGCGGTCGGCAGCGCGCTCTGGTTAACCGAGGTCACGCCGCGCGTTGCCGCCGAACGCGACCGCGATCGCCTGCGCGCGGCGCTCGACGCGCTCCCCTTTCCAATCTGGCGCCGCCGTGCCTCCGATCTCGCGCTCATCGACTGCAACCGCGCCTATGCCGCGGCGGTCGACGAGGCGCCGGAAAAGGCGGTCGCGGGCGGGCGCGAGCTCGCCGGCGCCGCGACCGCGCGCGCGCTGGCCGAACGCGCCCGGCGCAGCGGCGGCAGTGCGGCGGAAAGCCGGCATGTCGTCATGGGCGGCTCGCGGCACTGGGTCGAACTGGTCGAAACACAGTTGGGCGCGTCGGGGGGCGCGAATGGCGGCGAGATGCTCGGCTTCGCCCGTGATCAAACCGATCTCGAGACCGCGCAAACGGAGTTGCAGCGTCATATCGCCGCTCATGCCAACGTGCTGGAGCAGATCGCGGTGGCGATCGCGATCTATGGCGCGGACCGGAGGCTCAGCTTCGTCAACACGGCCTTCGCCCAGCTCTGGCAGCTCGAAGAGGATTGGCTGTCGACCCATCCGCTGATCGAGGAGGTGATGGATCGCTTGCGCGAAAGGCGACGCCTGCCCGAGGTCGCCGATTTCCGCGCCTTCCGCCGCCAGCTCCTCGCACAATTCACCTCGTTGATCTCGCCGCAGGAAGAGCTGATGCATCTGCCCGACGAGCGCACCCTGCGCGTCGTCGTCAGCCCGCATCCCTTTGGCGGGCTGATCTTCGCCTGTGAGGACGTGACCGACCGTCTCGCGCTCGAGCGCTCCTACAACACCTTGATCCAGGTGCAGCGCGAGACGCTCGATCATCTCTACGAGGGCATCGCCGTGCTCGGCAGCGACGGCCGGCTGAAGCTATGGAATCCGGCTTACGCCAAGATCTGGGATCTTCACCCCGAGGACCTCGCCGGTGAGCCGCATGTTTCCGCGATCGTCGAGCGGCTACGCGGCTTCTACGATGATTTGCGCGACTGGGTCGAGCTCAAGCCCCGCATCGTCGCGCGGCTCACCGCCGACCGCCCCGCCGCAACGCGGCTCGAGCGCAGCGACGGCTCGGTGCTGCAAGCGGTGAGCGTGCCCTTGCCCGACGGCAATGTGCTCCTCTCCTATCTCGACACGACCGATTCGGCGCGGGTCGAGAACGCGCTGCGCGAGCGCAACGAGGCGCTCGAGACCGCCGACCGGCTCAAGAGCGAATTCATCGCCAATGTCTCCTACGAGCTGCGCACGCCGTTGAACGCGATCATCGGCTTCACCGAGATCCTCGCCAATCAGTATTTCGGCGAGCTCAATCCGCGCCAGGCGGGCTACGCGCAATCGATCCTCGAAAGCTCCGGGCAGCTTCTCTCGCTCATCAACGACATCCTCGATCTGGCAACGATCGAGGCGGGCTATATGGAGATCGATCGCGAGCCAGTCGACATTCATGCGCTGCTCTCGGGCATCCTCACCTTGGCGCGCGAGCGGGCCCGCGCGCTCGGCCTGCGCCTCGAATTCGATTGCCCCGAGGATATCGGCGCGGTGCCGGGCGACGAGCGTCGCCTCAAGCAGGCGGTCTTCAACCTCGTCTCGAATGCGCTGAAATTCACGCCGGAAGGCGGCACCGTCACGCTCGCCGCGCGTCGCGAGGGCGATCGCGTCGCGCTTATCGTCTCTGACACGGGCGTCGGCGTCGCCGAGCAGGATCGCGACCGCATTTTCGAAAAGTTCGAGCGCGGCAGCTCGCAGGCGCGGCAATCGGGCGCCGGCCTCGGCCTCTCGCTGGTGAAGAGCCTCATCGAGCTCCATGGCGGCGTGGTCGAGTTCAAGTCGTTCCCCGGCCGCGGCACCACCGTCACCTGCTGGCTCAATGCCAAGGTGCCTGCCCCTGCCGCCGCGAGTGTCAGCGCCTAAGCAACCCGTCCCGGCACGCCCTTCGTCGTCGAATACTCGAAATGGAGCGCCTCGCCCGGATGGACGAGCGGATAGATCGCATGCGCCGCGAGCGCGGCCTCGGCGAAGCCCGAGAGGATCAGCTTCAGCTTGCCGGGATAGGTTGCGACATCGCCGATCGCGAAAATCCCGTCACGCGACGTCATGCAAGTGGCTGGCGCGATCGCGATGTGATGATGCTCGAATTGGAGCCCCCAGCCCGCGATCGGGCCCAGCTCCATCGACAATCCGAAAAAGGGCAAGAGCACATCGGCGGGAAGCGCGCGGGTGGCGCCCGCCATGTCGCTGACGATCACCGCGCTCAACCTTCCGTTCTCGCCTTCGAGTGCCTGGAGCTGGAAGGGAATGACCAGATCGATGCGTCCGGCCTTGGCGAGCGCGTCGAGCCGCGCCGCCGATTCGGGCGCGGCGCGGAATTTCGCCCGGCGATGCACCACCATGATTCGGGCGGCGATATCGGCGAGCGAGATCGCCCAGTCGACGGCGCTGTCGCCGCCGCCGGCGATGACGATGCGCTGGCCGCGAAACGCCTCGCGCCGCGTCACCAGATAGAAGACGCTCTTGCCCTCGTAATCCTCGATCCCGGCGAGCGGCGGCCGGTTCGGCCCGAAAGCGCCGGCACCGGCGGCGATGATCACCGCGCGCGCGTCGATCCGCGTGCCGCGGGAGGTCTCAAGGCGAAACCCGCCGCCGTCGCGCTCGCTCAACGCCTCGACGCGCTGGTCGAGATGGTAGACCGGCGCAAAGGGCGCCGCCTGCTCTTCGAGTTTTTGCACCAGCGCGGCGGCCTCGATGGTGGGATAGGCGGGAATGTCGTAAATCGGCTTTTCCGGATAGAGCGCGCTGCATTGGCCGCCCGGCGCGGCGAGCGCGTCGATGACATGGGTCTTCAGCCCGAGCATGCCGCATTGGAACACCGCGAAGAGCCCGACCGGCCCCGCGCCGATGATCGCCACGTCGGTCCGCTGCACCTCTTGCGTCATCCAACCCGCCTCGTTGCCCATGGAGCCCGTACCATGCCGGCCGGCCGGCGCCGGCGCAAGGTTGCGGCGCGCGCGCGAAAGGCCCTAAAAGGGCGCCGTGACCGCACCCGCGATAGTGACGATCGACCTGCCCGACGAGGCTGCCACAAGCGCGCTCGCCGCCGACCTCGCCGGCCGCGCGCGTCGCGGCGACGTGATCGGCCTGAGTGGCGCGCTCGGCAGCGGCAAGACCACCTTCGCCCGCGCCTTCATCGCCGCAAGCAGCGGCGCCGGCGAGGTGCCCAGCCCGACCTTCGCGCTGGTCGAGGTTTACCAATCCGTTACCGGGCCCGCGCTATGGCATTTCGATCTCTACCGTTTGGACAAGTCCGAAGACGCCTATGAGCTCGGGATCGAGGATGCTTTTGCCGAGGGGATTTCGCTCATCGAATGGCCCGAGCGCCTGGGCGCGCTACTGCCCAAGGAGCGTCTCGGCATTCTGCTGGCAGCCGGAGCAAGCGAGACCGCCCGCCAAGCGCGGCTCGATGCGTCGCCTTCCTGGGCCGGGCGGATCGCCGGGTTGAAACGTGACTGAGCGCGACGCCGTTATCGGCACATTTCTCAAGACTGCGGGCTGGACCGATGCGCGCCGCATCGCGCTCGCGGGCGATGCCTCGTTCCGGCGCTATTTCCGCCTCGCCCGTGCCGGTGCCACCGCCATGCTGATGGATGCGCCGCCGCCGCAGGAGGACGTCCGGCCCTATCTGCTGGTCGCGAGCGCCTTGCGCGCGCTCGGCTTCAGCGCGCCCGCGATCCTGGCGCAGGACGAGCTGGCCGGGCTCTTGCTGATCGAGGATCTCGGCGACGATACCTATACGCGGCTCCTTCTCACCGGCGCCGATGAGCGCGCGCTCTACGAGCTCGCGATCGACGTGCTGATCGCGCTTCATCGCGAGTTCACGCCCGGCACGGTGGCGGTTCCGCCCTATGACGATACGCGGCTGCTCAACGAGGCGGCGCTGCTCGTCGACTGGTATCTGCCGGCGATCAGCGGAAGCCCGACGCCGCCCGAATTGCGCGAGGAGTATCTCGATCTTTGGCGCGGACTTTTTCCGCTTGCCCGTGCCGTGCCCGAGACCTTGGTGCTGCGCGATTATCACGTCGACAATCTGATGCGCGTTGCCGGGCGCGACGGCGTCGCCGCTTGTGGGCTGCTTGATTTCCAGGACGCGGTGCTGGGGCCGATTACCTATGATCTCGTCTCGCTGCTCGAGGATTCGCGGCGCGACATCGCACCCGATCTCGTCGCCGCGATGCGCGCGCGCTATCTCGCGGCTTTTCCGGCGGTCGACCGCGACGCGTTCGCGCGCTCCTTCGCCGTGCTCGGCGCCCAGCGCCATTGCAAGGTCATCGGCATCTTCACGCGGCTCGACCGGCGCGATCGCAAGCCGCGCTATCTTGCCCATATCCCGCGGCTCTGGCGCTTGATTGACGAGGATCTGCGCGAGCCCGCTTTGGCGCCGGTCAAAGCCTGGCTCGACCATCACATCCCGCCCGAGCGCCGCGTCACCCCGAGGCCTTTATCATGATCGACAGCGCGATGATCCTCGCCGCCGGCTTCGGCACGCGGATGAAGCCGATCACCGACCACACGCCCAAGCCGCTCATCCCGCTCGCCGGCCGCCCGCTGATCGATCATGTCATCGACCGGCTGATCGAGGCGCAGGTGAAGCGGGTCGTGGTCAACACGCATTACAAGGCCGAGCTTCTCGCGCAGCATCTACGTCAGCGCCACGACGTGACGATCGAATTGTCGCATGAGCCGGAGTTGCTTGACACCGGCGGCGGCGTCAAGCACGCCCTGCCGCTCTTAGGCGAAGCTTTCTTCGTGCTCAACTCCGACGTCTTCTGGCTCAACGCCAAGGTGCCGGCCTTGATGCGCCTGGTGCGCGCCTGGGATCCGGCACGGCTCGACGCGCTGCTGCTCGCGCAGCGTACCGTCACCGCCATCGGCTATGACGGCCCGGGCGACTTCATCGTCGATCCGCTGGGACGGGTGCGCCGCCGCCGCGAGGGCGAGGTCGCGCCTCATCTCTATGCCGGCATCCAGATTCTGAGCCGGCGCTTCTTCGATAACTCGCCCTCGGGCGCTTTCTCGATGAACCCGCTCTGGAATCGCGCGATCGAGGCGGGCCGGCTCGAAGCGTTGATCCATGACGGCGAATGGTTCCATGTCGGCACGCCGCAGGGCCTGGCCGCGAGCGAGGAGCAGATGCGCCATCATGGTGTCTGGCGCTAGAAGCAACAGCGCGCGAGCTGCCGCAAGGCCGGGCGCGCCGCGGCGCCGGCGCGAAGCCTGATCGATGCCGCCATCGATCTACGCCATCCCGTTCGACAAACCCTTTCTCGATACGCTCGTCTTGGGCCTGATGCGGCGCGCGCGGCGCGATCCGTTGAGCTTGACACGGATGACGGTGCTGCTGCCGACGCGCCGCGCCGCGCGCAGCTTGCGCGAGGCGTTTCTGCGCGCGAGCGCGGGCCGCGCCCTACTCCTGCCGAAAATGGTCCCGGTCGGCGACCTCGACCCGGAGGAGCTTGCCTTTCTCGCTGATGAAGGCGCGGGCGAAGGCGATGGTTTCGATCTGCCGCCCGTGGTGCCGCCGCTGCGCCGCCGCTTGATGCTGACGCGTCTGGTCCAGGCCTTCGGCCGCGGCGCTGGGCGCGCGCTTCTCCTCGGCCAGGCCGCGCCGCTCGCCGATGCGCTGGCGCGCTTTCTCGATGAGGTGCAGACCGAGCGCCGCGATTTCGCCGATCTCGCCCAACTGGTTCCCGCCCAATACGCGCAGCATTGGCAGGAAGTGCTGAAATTCCTGTCGATCGTCACCGAGCATTGGCCCAAGGCACTCGCCGAGATCGGCGCGCTCGATCCGGCGGAATGGCGCAACCGGTTGCTCGCCGCGCAAGCCGAGGCGTGGCGCCGCGCGCCGCCGCGAGCGCCGGTCATCGCCGCGGGTCTGACCGGCGGCATTCCCGCCGTCGCCGATTTGATGGCGGTGGTGGCGCATCTGCCCTCGGGCGCGGTGGTGCTGCCCGGGCTGGACCTCGCCGCCGATGGCGCGATGTGGGAGGAGGTACGCAAGGATCCCGCGCATCCGCAGCATCTGATGGCTCGCTTTCTCGACCGTTTCGAGCTCGAGCCGGCAAGCGTCAAGCTGTGGACGGGCCGCGTGGCGGCGCTCGCGCGCGGCAAGCTGGTCGGCGAGGCGCTCGCGCCCGCCGCGCTCAGCCATCGCTGGCGCTATATTTCCGGCGTCGATGCCTCGACGCTGGCGGGCTTGCGGCGGCTCGACTGTCCGGGCCCGCAGGAAGAGGCGCTGGCGATCGCGCTCCTCTTGCGCGAGCGGCTCGAGACACCGGGCGCGACCGCGGCGCTGGTCACGCCCGATCGCGATCTCGCGCGCCGCGTCGCCGCCGAGCTCAAGCGTTGGCAGATCGACATCGATGATTCGGCGGGTGTGCCGCTCAACAAGACGCCGCCCGGCGTCTTTCTGCGCCTCGTGCTTGATCTCGCGGACCAGGGAATGGCGCCCTTGCCGCTGCTCGCCGCCTTGAAGCATCCGCTTGCCGCCGGCGGCATGGCGCCCGGCGCCTTCCGCGAGCGCGTGCGTCGGCTCGAGATCGAAGCCTTGCGTGGCCCGCGTCCCGAGGCGGGCATCGAAGGCTTGCGCAAAATCTTGCCGCCCGGCGCCGCCGACCTTTATGCGCTGGTGGATCGTCTCGAGACCGCGCTGGCGCCGCTGCTCGAGGCGCTGGCGGCGCCGCGGATCTCGCTGCGCGCGCTCGTTGCCGCGCATCTGGGCGCGAGCGAAGCGCTGGCCGCGAGTGCGGAGGAAAGCGGCGCGGCGCGGCTCTGGCGCGAGCCGGCGGGCGAGGCGGCGGCGCTGTTCTTGAGCGATCTGCTCGAAGCCGCGAGCGATTTCCCGCCGCTGCCGGGCCCCGAATACGCCGCTCTTTTCGAGGCGCTGCTCGCCGGGCCGGTGGTGCGCCCACCCTATGGAAGGCATCCCCGGCTCTTCATCTGGGGCTTGCTCGAGGCGCGACTTCAACACGCCGATCTCCTCGTGCTGGGCTCGCTCAACGAGGGCGTCTGGCCAGCCGCGGTCGAGAACGATCCCTGGCTGTCGCGGCCGATGCGTGAGGCTTTCGGCATGCCGCCGCTCGAGCGCCGCGTCGGCGCCGCCCCGCTCGATTTAGCGCTCGCGCTCGGCGCGCACGACGTGGTGATGACGCGCGCGAGCCGCGTCGAGGGCACGCCGACCGTGCCGTCGCGCTGGCTGCTGCGGCTCGACACCTTGCTTCGCGCTGCCAAGCTCGAAGGCACGCTGACACGCGACGCCACCGCGCTCGCCTGGCAGGCGCAGATCGACCAGCCTGCCGCGGCGCCGCACGCGATCGAGCCGCCGGCGCCGCGCCCGCCGCTCGCGGTACGGCCGCGCCGGTTGTCGGTCACCGAGATCGAGACTTGGCTGCGCGATCCTTACGCCATCTATGCCAAGCACGTGCTGCGCCTGCGCGCGCTCGATCCGCTCGATGCCGACCCGGGCGCAGCCGAGCGCCGCATCGTCATTCACGAGGTGCTGGCGCGGTTTCTGCGCGCCTATCCACGCCAGCTGCCGCCCGACGCCGCAGCGCTTCTCGCCGATTTCGGCGCGGAGAGCTTCGATGCGATGCTGCAACGGCCGGGCGTGCGCGCCTTCTGGTGGCCGCGTTTTCTGCGCATCACCGACTGGGTCGCCGCGGAAGAAGCGCGCCGCCGCCCGCTGCTCGACGCGATCTTGAGCGAATGCGACGGCGTGCTCGCGCTTGAAGGTCCGGGCGGGCGCTTCGATCTCACCGGGCGCGCCGATCGCATCGAGCGGCGACGCGACGGCGGGATTGCGCTGATCGATTACAAGACCGGTGGCTTGCCCAGTGCTGGCGAGGTCGCGCGCGGCCTGGCGCCGCAATTGCCGCTCGAGGCCTTGATGATCGAACAGGGAGGGTTTGCCGTGCTCGGAAGCGGCCAAGTGGCCGCGCTCGACTACTGGCGTCTCTCGGGTGGCGATCCGCCCGGTGAGATCAAGTCGCTCGGCGCCGATCCGGCGAAGCTGCGCGTGCTCATCGCCGAGGCACAGCGCGGGCTCCAGGAACTCATCGCCGCGTTCGACGACCCGGCGACGCCCTATCGCGCCGTGCCGGTACCAAAGTACGCGCCGCGCTATTCGGATTACGCCTTGCTCGAGCGGCGCAAGGAATGGCTCGCCGGAAGCGAGGACGCGGAATGAGCGATGCGGCCGAGGATCCCGGCCTGCGCCAGCGCGAGGCCTATGAGAGTGGCGCCTCGGTCTGGGTCGCGGCCTCGGCCGGGACCGGCAAGACCACGGTGCTGACCAACCGCGTGCTGAGCCTCTTGCTCGGCGGTTGCGCGCCCTCGCGTCTTCTCTGCCTTACCTTCACCAAGGCCGCGGCCGCAGAAATGGCCAATCGCATCAACGAGTGCTTGAGCCGCTGGGTCGTCACCGAGGACGGCGCGCTCGCGCAAGAGCTGCAGCACCTGACCGGAGATCTCCCCGATCGCGACAAGCTCGACGAGGCGCGCCGGCTCTTCGCGCGCGTGCTCGACGCGCCGGGCGGCATGACCATCGTCACGATCCATGCTTTCTGCCAATCGCTGCTGCGACGCTTTCCGCTCGAAGCAGGTGTGCCGCCGCATTTCGAACTGATGGATGAAAGGCTGAGCGGCGAGGCGCTCGAGGCTGCACGCGAAAAAGTGCTGCGCGAGGCGCGGAGCGGCGCCGACCCTGCGCTCGAAGTGGCGCTCAATACCGTGGTGCTCAACACACATGAGGCGAGCTTCGCGGAGTTTCTCGGCAAGCTCGCGCTCGAGCGCGCGCGGCTCGGCGCAGCATTGGCGCAAGGCTTTGCGCGATTCGAGGCGGCTTTGCGCCAAACGCTCGCTCTCGGCGCGAAGGACAGTGTCGCGAGCGTCGTCGCGGCGGCTTGCGCGAAAGACGCCGCTGGCGAAGCCGCGTTGCGCGAGGCTGTCCGGGTGATGGAAGCGAGCGCGCGCGTGACCGACCAGAAGCGCGGCGCGATCATCGCGCGATGGCTCGCGGAACCGCGTGCGCGCGTCGCGTGGTTCGATGATTACCTGCGCGCCTTCTTCACCCTCGACGGCACCCGGTTCAAGGAACTTGTCACCAAGAAGGTCGCGACCGAGCATCCGGCGATAGCCGACGCGCTCGCCACCGAGGCGGAGCGGCTCGATACCGTGCGCAAGCGGCGCTGCGCCGCGGAAATCTTCGAAGCGAGCGCCGCGCTCGTGCGCCTCGCCGCGGCAGTGCTCGAGGAATATGAGCGGCACAAATCCGATCGCGCGTTGCTCGATTACGACGATCTGGTGCTGAAGGCCCGCGATCTCTTGAGCCGCCCCGGCATCGCCCCTAGGGTTTTCTTCAAGCTCGATGGCGCGCTCGATCATATCTTGATCGACGAGGCGCAGGATACCAATCCCGAGCAATGGGAGATCGTGCGCCTTATCGCGGAAGAATTCTTCACCGGCGAGGGCGCGCGCGAGACGCCGCGGACGATCTTCGCCGTCGGCGACGCGAAGCAGTCGATCTACAGCTTCCAGCGCGCCGATCCGGCGAAATTCGCGGCGATGCGCGCCCATTTCGAGGCTGCGGTGACCGCCGCGCGGGCGGCGTGGCGCGTCGTGCCGTTGGAGCTGTCCTTCCGTTCGGTCGCGGCCGTGCTCGAGGCGGTCGACGCGGTCTTCGCCCAGGCGCCCGCGCACGAGGGCGTGGCGCTCGACGGCATGACGATCCGCCACGCGCCTTACCGCCGCGGCGCGGCCGGTCTCGTCGAGCTGTGGCCGCCGGTGGAGCCCGCCGATGACGCGGATGCCGAGCCTTGGAGCCTGCCGACCACACAGCGCCAGGGCCGCGATCCGCCGGCGCGCCTCGCGCTCGCCATCGCCGCGACCATCCGACGTTGGATCGATCGGCGCGAGCGGCTCGAAGCGCAGGACCGGCCGATCCGTCCCGGCGACGTGATGGTGCTGGTGCGGCGTCGCAGCGCCTTCCTCGGCGAATTGGTGCGCGCCTTGAAGCAGGCCGATATTCCGGTCTCGGGCGTCGATCGCATGATCCTGACCGATCAACTCGCGGTCGAGGACATGATGGCGCTCGGCCAGTTCCTTCTCTTGCCGGAGGACGATCTCGCGCTCGCGACCGTGCTCAAGGGCCCGCTCTTCGGTTTCGGCGAAGAATTGCTCTTCGATCTCGCCTGGCCGCGTCGTGGCACGCTCTGGGCCGAGCTACTGCGGCGGCGCGACGACTCACCCCAATACGCGCGCGCCGCATCGGAGCTCGGCGATCTTCTGGCGCGCGCCGATTTCGTGCCGCCTTACGACCTCTTCGCTGAAATTCTCGGCGCGCGGCAAGGCCGCAGCGCGGTGTTGGCGCGACTGGGAAAGGATGCGAGTGATCCACTCGATGAGTTTCTCGCCGCGGCGCTCACCTATGAGCGCACGCAAGGCGTCTCGCTTCAAGGGTTCCTTCACTGGCTCGTAGCCGGCGCGGCGGAGGTGAAACGCGATCTCGAGCAGAGCGGCCGCGACGAAGTGCGCATGCTCACCGTCCATGGCGCCAAGGGCCTCCAGGCACCGATCGTCTTCCTGCCCGATACGACGCAGGTGCCACAGCACAGCGCGAGCTTGCTGTGGGGCGAGTCCAACCTGCCGCTGTGGCTCGTCACGCGCGACTCCCTGCCGCGCAGCGCGGCGGCCGCAGCTGAGACGGCGCGACGGTTGCGCGACGAGGAATATCGCCGGCTTCTTTACGTCGCGATGACACGCGCCGAGGATCGGCTCTACATTTGCGGCTGGCGCGGCAAGCAGCGGCCTCCGGCGGGAAATTGGCACGAAATGGCGCTGGCGGGCATGACCGCAATTGGCGCAGAAAGAATCGACTTCGACAATCGGGCGCTGATCGGCGGCGATGGCTGGGCGGGCGAGGGCTTGCGTCTCACGACGCCGCAAACGGTCCGGCCCGGCACCGCCGCGCGGCCCATCGCCGCGCCCAGCCCGTCCGTGCTGTTGCCGGATTGGTGCTGGCGCCAAGCGCCGCCGGAACCGACGCCGCCCAAGCCGCTGGCGCCGTCGCGACCGCAAGCCGAAGAACCGGCCGCGCGCTCGCCCTTGGGCGCGGAGCGTCGCGGTGCGCTCTTGCGCGGCCGTCTCATTCACCGCTTGCTGCAGAGCCTGCCCGGCATCGCGCCGGAGCGGCGCGAAGCGGCGGCGAGCCGGTTTCTGGCCAGCCCGGTGCATGGGCTCGACGAGAGCGCGCGTGACGAGATCCTGCGCGAGACCTTGGCTGTCATCGAGCACCCGGATTTTGCGCCGCTCTTTAGCGTCGCCTCTGCAGCCGAGGTCCCCGTCGTGGGACTGATCGGGGGCCGTGCCCTCTCGGGGCAGATCGATCGCCTCGTCGTCACCGACGATGCCGTGTTGATCGTCGACTTCAAGGCCCTGCGCCCGGTGCCGCGCAGCGCCGCCGAGGTACCAAAGATCTATCTCGACCAGCTCGCCGCCTATCGCGCCGCGGTCGCCGCCGTCTACCCGGACAAGGACATACGCTGCGCGCTGCTCTGGACCGAGGCGCCGGTGCTGATGCCGGTTGGAAATGAGTTCCTCGCGCGCCACCTATAGCCGGCAGTGCGCGAGCCCATCCGGGCGCGGCGGCCTTGACGGTCGTTTTCGCGCGCGCTTAAGCTTTGCGCCCCCCATAAGGAGACTTGCATGGCCACGACGAAGATTACTGATGCCAGCTTCGATGCCGACGTGCTCCGCGCGCCGGGACCGGTGCTGGTCGATTTCTGGGCGGAGTGGTGCGGGCCATGCAAGATGATCGGGCCGTTTCTTGAGGAGATCGCGGTCGATATGAAGGGTAAGGTCACCGTCGCCAAGCTCAATATCGACGAGAACCCTCAGACGCCGACCAAATACGGGGTCCACGGCATCCCAACCCTGATGCTGTTCAAGAACGGCCAGGTTGCCGCGACAAAGATCGGCGCCTTGCCGAAAAGCAAGCTGGTCGAATGGGTTAGCTCAGTCCTCTGAGGCCTCTTGCCGCGGGGCCGTGCCGGCCCCGGTAAGCATTCGGCAACCAGTTGGGCGCAGCATGTCGTCATGGTGCGCGGTGATCCGCGCCCGGCCCGTCGTGCATCGCGCGCGGCGGCGGCGTGGCGCCCGCGCCTTCCCGTGTCACGAAGGTAGCGGTGCCATGCCCAAGATCCTCGTCATCGACGACAATGTCGTCGTGCGCAACACCCTGGCCCAGATCCTCGAAAGCGAAGGGTACGAGGTGGTCAGCGCCGAGGACGGGCGGCAGGGATTGACGGCCTATCGTAGCGAGAAGCCCGATCTCGTCATCACCGATATCATCATGCCGGAGAAAGAGGGCATCGAGACGATTCGCGACATTCGCGGCCTCTCGCCCAACGCGAAGATCATCGCCATTTCGGGCGGCGGTCGGATCGGCAGCACCGACTTCCTCAAGATCGCCCGGCAGCTCGGCGCCAGCGACGTGCTGGCTAAGCCCCTCGATCCCGACTATTTCATCAGCGTGGTTCGAGACCGTCTCGCCGCGGCTTGAGCGGCGCGGGCGACGGACACGAGTCGATGCGCAGCGCGCGCCCCGATCGCAAGCGGCGCCGCGCCGCGCCAGCGAAGCCCAAGCGCGCTGAAGATTCCCGCGCCGTGCTCGCGGCGCTGCCTGACGCCGTCATGGTCATCGATCAGGCCCTCACCATCGATTTCGCCAATCGCGCGGCGGAAGAGCTCTATGGCTACGCGCCGGGTGAGATGAATGGAATGTCCGTCGAGCGCCTGATGGCGCTGTCCACCCGCCATCGCGATGCCATGCAAATGCGCGAGGTGCTCGCGACAGTACGCGCGCCGGCTGTCCGAGGACTGCAGCGGCTTGCCATGCGCAAGGATGGCAGCGAGATGTGGATTGAGCTGAGCGGCTCTCTTTATCAAGCGCCCAAGGGCTTGATGCTTCTCACAACCGTCCGCGATGTAAGCGAGCGCGAGACCAATCATCGCGCTCTCAGCCGCAGCCGCGAGAATCTGGCCGAGGCGCAGCGCATCGCAAGCGTCGGCAGCTTCGAGCGCGATCTCGTGAGCGGCGAGATCGAATGGACGGACGAGTTTCAGAGGATTTGGGGCATCACCGATCGGCCTGCGAAGCGT
>JBJKPV010000091.1:0-4835 GCA_046706015.1 Allostellaceae bacterium
TCCTTCATGATGCCGTAACACTCGCAGGCCGCGCGCTCGAGTCCGGCGCGGTCGACGATCTCGATATGGCCGCGGCGATAATGGATGAGGCCTTCCTCACGCAGCTTCTGGGCAATGGCCGTGACGGCGGTGCGCTGCACCCCGAGCATGGTCGCGAGGATTTCCTGGCTCAAAAGGAAGGCGTCCGCATCGATCCGATCGGCCAGGGTCAGAAGCCAGCGCGCGCAGCGCGCGCGCAGCGCGTGATGGCCGTTGCAGGCGGCGTTCTGCGAGATCTCGGCAAGGACATATTGCGACAGTTTCAAGACCAGCGCACGAAACGCCTCGGAGCGCTCCATTTCCTGGCGCGCGACGCGCGCGGCAACGCGAAAGCCAGTCCCGGCCGCCTGAATGATCACCTCGTGCAGCGATAGGCTGTCGCCGAACAGGGCCGAAAGACCGAGCAAGCCTTCATGGCCGATGGTTCCGACCTCGATGGCGGCGCCGTCCTGCAATAGGATGATGACCGAGAGCGCGCCCTTGGCGGGAAAATAGACGTAGTCGATGTGCTCACCGGGCCGCTGCAACACCTGCTTCAGCACGAAGGTAACTGGTTCGAGATGGGGGCGCAGCCGCTCGAACTCGGCCTCCGGCAAAGCGTCAAGTATGCGGTTCCCGGTGGTGATCCGGAGATCGTCCGGCAAATTCTCGCTCCCGATCCTTTTGGCCGAGAGCGCCCGTCTCTCCCAGGACGCAGACCGATTATAGGGTTAGCCGGCGCCAACGGCAGTTAGACACCCGATAAGCAACACGCGCAAGGCCGGATCGCCCGCACGCTAAAGCGCCGTGAGGCCTTGCCGGATAGCGATCGCGGGCCATAATCGCGGCGCGAACTCGGACAAGACCGGAAAATCGACGTGACGATGACAGAATCCACCCATGCCGACACGCTCGCCGGGCTCAAGAAGATCGTCGGCGACAAGGGTTTCATCGACGACCCCAGGGCAATGGAGCCCTATCTCCTGGAGGAGCGCGGCAGCTATCGCGGCGCGGCCAAGGCGGTGCTGCGCCCCTCTTCGACCGAGGAGGTGGCGGCGATCGTCAAGCTCTGCGCCACGGCGAAGCTGCCGATCTTCCCCCAGGGCGGAAACACCGGCCTCTCCGGCGGCGCGGTGCCGTGGGAGGATGGCAACGGCATCGTCTTGAGCCTTTCGCGCATGAACCGCGTGCGCGCGGTCGATCCGATCGATTACTCGATCACGGTCGAGGCGGGCTGCATCCTCGCCGCGGTGCAAAAGGCGGCCGAGGAAGCCGACCGGCTCTTTCCCTTGAGCCTGGGCGCCGAAGGGAGCTGTCAGATCGGCGGCAACATCTCGACCAATGCCGGCGGCATCGCGGTGTTGCGCTACGGCAGCATGCGCGCGCTGGTCTTGGGACTCGAAGTGGTCCTGCCCGACGGGCGCGTCTGGCACGGGCTTCGCGCCTTGCGCAAGGACAATACCGGCTATGATTTGAAGCAGCTCTTCATCGGCGGCGAAGGCACGCTCGGCATCGTCACCGCCGCGACGTTGCGCCTCTTCCCGCTGCCCAAAGGCGTCGAGACGGCCTTCCTGGGCTTGAGCAAGGTCGATGACGCGATGGCGCTGTTCTCGCGCGCGCGCAGGGCGAGCGGCGATCAGCTCACCGCCTTCGAGCTCATTTCGCGCTTCGGCATCGACATGGCGATGCGCCATGTGCCGGGCATCATCGACCCGCTGCAAACCTAGTACCCCTGGTATGTGCTGACCGAGATCTCGTCGAGCGAGGCCGAGAGCGGACTGAAGGAAACGCTCGAGCGCTTCCTCGCCGAGGCGATGGAGGCTGGGCTGGTCAAGGACGGGGTCATCGCCGCGAGCGCGGCTCAGGCGCGCGATCTCTGGCGCATCCGCGAAGGGCTGGTCGAGGCGCAGAAATACGAGGGCGGCAGCATCAAGCACGACGTGTCGGTGCCGGTGAGCAAGGTTGCGACCTTCATCACGGACGCCAATCAGGCGATTGCCGACCGGCTGCCGGGGATCCGGCCCAACGCCTTCGGCCATGTCGGCGACGGCAACATCCATTACAACATCCCTCAGCCCGAGAGCGCGGACACCAAGGTGTTCCTCGCGCGCCGCGTGGAATTCAACCGCATCGTCCACGACGTGGCGGTGGGCTTGAACGGCTCGATCAGCGCCGAGCACGGCATCGGCCGCTTGAAGGTCGAGGAGCTGGCGCATTACAAGCCGCCGCTCGAGATCGAGCTGATGCGCCGGGTGAAGGCGGCGCTCGACCCGCAAGGCATCATGAATCCGGGAAAGATCCTGGCGCGCTGAGCTTTCGGCTCAGAGCTGGACGGCGAGCCGGACGGCGCCCCAGGGCTTGCCGCGCACCACGATCGGCGCGTCGAATTCCTTCAAGAGGGCGAAGCGGCCGCCGCCCATGTCGCGGCGATAGGTCTGGACGATCGAGGGCCGCGTGTTGCGCGCGGCGAGGATGCCGGTGCGGTCGTTGAACATGCGCCGGTTGCGGCTGTGGGCGGCGTTCCAGGCAGGATCGCCCTTGCGCTGCTTCTGGCTGTATTCGCGATTATGCGCGGGTATGTACCCGTTGCGGTCGCAGGCGCAGCAGAAGGCGATGCGTGGATCCTTGTCTTTCACCCCATCGATGATGCGCGGCAGCAACTCTTCGGCGATCTCGGTCATCCCGGTTACGAGCTGCTTGGGGTTGGTGCCCTCGACATCGCGATAGTCGACATCGAAGAGGCCCTGCTCGGTCGCGCGTCTGCTGGCGAGCGCGGCCTCGAAGGCCTGCGCGATCGCGGCCGCGGTCTCACTCGACTTCGCGACGTAGGCCGCGTTGAGCGCGCGGGCCTCGGTCAGGATCGCGGCGATAGTGTCGAGCTGCGGCGGCGCAAGCTGGACGAAGCGGACATGGACACCGAGATCGCTGACCGCGACCACGAGGCACTGCGCCTCGCCGATGCGCGCGATCTCGACCGCAAAGCGCGCGCCTGTCAGCGACGGCTCCGCCTTGGCCATAAGCAGCGCGCCGCTCACGGAGAGATCGCCGGTGACGCCCTCGGACCTGAACTGAGGCGCGTTGACCTTGAAAGCCAGCGCCACCGGCTCGCGATGCTCCCGCCGCCGGTCGCCGGCGCTAGACGAGCGCAACACCACCGTGATGCGGCGATTGAGATCGTCGACCCCGTCATCGACCTTTTGCGCGAGACCCGAGAAATCGCGCGCCGTCGCCTCGGTCGTCGCCGCCTCGGCGAGGAGCGACTGCGTGCTCGAGGCCACGGCGCGCGTGTGCTCGGCCGCGCGCGCGATGCTCTGCATGATCTCGCTGGTCGCCTGGCGCTGCTCCTCGGTCGCGGCCGCGACGTCGCCCGCGATTTGATGCACCTGATCGAGATTGGTGCGGATAGCGGCGACGGTGCTGGTGACGTTCTCTGTTGCCTTGCGGATCGCGTCGGCCTGCGTGCTGACGCCGGTGATCGCCTCCTCGGTCTGGCGCGAGAGGCTCTTCACCTCGTTGGCGACAACGGCGAAGCCCTTGCCCGCCTCGCCCGCGCGCGCCGCCTCGATCGTGGCGTTGAGCGCCAAGAGCCGAGTCTGCCCGGCGATGGCGCGGATGAGCTTCACGATGTCGGCGATCCCGTCGGCGGATCGCGCCAGCGCCTCGACGGTCTCCGTCGCCGATGCCGCTTGCGTGACGGTCTTGTCGACCATCTCCGAGGCTGAGCCGACACGGGTCGCGATGTCGCGGCTCGAGGCTTCGAGCTCTTCGGTCGCGCTCGCGACCGTCTGGACGTTCTGCGCTGTGGTCTCGATCGAGCCGCGCACCCCCTCGGTCATGGTGCGAAGATGTTCGGCCACCGTCGTCAAGGAGCCGGCGCCGCCGGTGAGCCGGGCCGCGTGGCTCGAGATATCTTCCGCCGCGTGGCCGACCTCGCGCTCGAGCACGTCGGAGACGGCGAGCATCTCGCGCTGGATCGAATTGACCTCGCTGCGCTCGATATAGGTCGAGACCGCCAGATCCATGTCGAGCAAGGCCGCGCGCAGCACGGCGCCGATATCCTCGACCAGTTCTTTCTTCGCGCCGTGCTTGGCCGCCAGCACGCCGACGAGGCGCTGAAGGATGAGCGCATAGCCGCCGGTATACCAGCGGGGCTCCAGCCCGATCGTCTCGTGAACCTGGCCGATCTTGATCGCGCGCTCGAAATAAGCGCTGCCGAAATCGCCGGCGAAGAGCGTCTCCCAATGCGCCGCCTGAGCCTTGCGCAGCCGCGCGATGTTCTGATCGTTGCCGAGGAGCTTGGCGAGATGCGGCCAGGAGCGGATATAGGCGTAGAACTCGTCGGCGATCGCGGGCAGCGCCTTGGCGACGGTCTGGCGCAGGCCTTTGAGCCGCTCGGTCGCGGCGGCGTCGAGACGCAGGAATTTCAGCCGGCCGGCCTGATCATAGGCATCCCCCGATTGCTTGGACGTCGCATCAAAAGGCATGGGTGCTCCGCTTGGGTCAGCCTCGGCGCGGAAATCCGCTCTCCAGGAGTTCACGCGTAGGATGAACACCTCTCGCTTAATTCGCGCTTAACGCGTGTATAAGGGAGACTACTTACCCGCGCCAAACGGGCCGCCGCGAACGCTTCGCGCTGGCGCGTCGGGATACTATGTTGGGTAGCGGACGCGCCTGCGGACCGCCGAGCCGCAAAGCAGCGGGGCTGCCTTCAGCGCGATGGCCATGAGAGGGAACGCGCGATGAATCGGTATGTGGCGCCTCTCCCCGAGATGCGGTTCGCGCTCGACGCGATCGCGGAGATGCCGGCGCTCGCGCGC
>JBJKPV010000092.1:0-4558 GCA_046706015.1 Allostellaceae bacterium
TCTTCTCGGGCACTTTGATCGTGCGCGGCGAGGCGGTCGCCGAGGTCTATGCCACCGGCGCGCGCAGCGAGATCGGCAAGATCGGCCTCGCCCTCGGCACGGTCGACGCCGCGGCGCCGCCGTTGCAACAACAGACCCGCGGCCTGGTGCGCAGCCTCGCGGTGATCGGCTTGAGTCTCAGCGCGGTCGTGGCGCTGCTCTACATCCTGCTGCGCGGCGGCGTGCTCGACGGGCTCCTCGCCGGCATCGCCATCGCCATGTCGCTGCTGCCCGAGGAAATCCCGCTGGTGCTGACGGTGTTCCTGGTGATGGGAGCGTGGCGCATGTCGCGCGCGCGCGTGCTGACGCGCCGCGCCGCCGCGATCGAGGCGCTGGGCGCGGCGACGTTGCTCTGCACCGACAAGACCGGGACCTTGACCCAGAACCGCATGGCGGTGGCCGAGCTGTGGAACGGCGCGGACTCGCTGACGATCGCGGACGAGCGTGCCGCTCTGCCGGAAGCCTTCGCCGCGCTGCTCGAATTCGGCATCCTGGCGAGCGCCGCCGATCCGGTCGATCCGATGGAGACGGCGTTTCATGCGCTCGGACGGCGCGCGCTCGCGGCACCGCGCGTCGCCGTCGCCGACCGCAAGCTCGTCCAATCGTATGGGCTCCGGCCCGATCTCTTCGCCGTGACGCAGCTCTGGCGCGTGCCCGGAAGCGCGACGCAAATCGTCGCTGCCAAGGGCGCGCCCGAGGCGGTGGCGCGGCTCTGCCGGCTCGACGACGCGGCGCTGGCGCGCGTCACGGCGGCGGCGGAAGCCATGGCTGCGCGCGGCATGCGCATCTTGGGCGTCGCGCGCGCCGAATTCACGGGCGACACGCCGCCCGCGGGGCAAGAGGGATTCGATTTCGAGTTCCTCGGCCTGGTCGGGCTTGCCGATCCGCTTCGCCCGTCGGTCACGGGCGCGATGCGCGAATGCCGCGCCGCCGGCATCAAGGTGGCGATGATCACCGGCGATTATCCCGCGACCGCGCGGGCGATCGCGCGCGCCGCCGGGATCGACGCCGATGCGGTGATGACCGGCGAGGAGATCGCGGCCGCGAGCGATGCCGAGCTCGCCGCGCGGGTCAAGGCGACGCGTGTTTTCGCCCGCGTCCTGCCCGAGCAGAAGCTACGCCTCGTCAACGCCTTCATCGCCGCGGGCGAGATCGTCGCCATGACCGGCGACGGCGTCAACGACGCGCCGGCGCTGAAGGCCGCGCATATCGGCGTCGCCATGGGCGGACGCGGCACCGATGTGGCGCGCGAGGCCGCCGCGATCGTGCTGCTCGACGATGATTTCGGCTCGATCGTCCACACCATCCGCCTCGGCCGGCGCATCTACGACAATCTGCGCAAAGTCATGGGTTATCTCCTCGCCATCCATGTGCTGATCGCCGGCGTCGCGGTGCTGCCGCTGCTGCTCGGCTGGCCGCTGATGCTGGCGCCCGTCCACATCGCTTTTCTCGAGATGGTGATCGATCCCGTCTGCTCCGTCGTGTTCGAGGCCGAGACCGAGGAGGAAGACGTGATGCGCCGCCCGCCGCGCGATCCGCACGCGCCGCTCTTCTCGCGCGGCCTGGTTGGGTGGGGCGTGGCCCAAGGGCTTCTCGTCCTCGCCGCGGTCGCCGCGATCGTCGCGGGCGCGCTCGATGGCGGGATGCCAGCCGGCGAGCTGCGCGCGCTCGGCTTCGTCGCGCTGGTGGCGATGAATTTCATGCTCGTCTTCGTCAATCGCTCTTTCAGCGCCTCGGTTTTGACCGGCTTCCGCCGGCGCAACGGCGCGCTGTGGTGGGTGCTGGCCACCGCCACGGCGTTGCTCGGAATCGTGCTCTATTGGATGCCGGCGCGCGTGCTCTTCGGCTTCGGGCCGCTGCATTTGCCCGAGTTCGCGCTTTGCGCTGGGGGCGGGCTCGCCATTCTCATTCTCCTCGACGTTGTGAAGCCCCTTTGGCGCGGCAAGCTTGGTGGCTGAGATGGCGGACCTGCACCGGACAGTATTTGAAACAGTGCCTTTGCTTTTCTATCGTTGGCGGCGATGACGAGCTTGCCTTTCGCCGCCCCGTTCGAGCATTTCGCCCGCTGGTTCGCCGAGGCGAAGGCCAAGGAGCCGACCCTGCCTGAGGCCATGACCGTGGCGACGGCGAGCCGCGACGGTGCGCCCGCCGCGCGTCTCGTGCTCCTCAAGGCCGCCGATGAGCGCGGCTTCGTCTTCTATACGAATTTCGAGTGCCGCAAGGGCGATGAGCTCGCCGCCAATCCGCGCGCGGCCTTGTGCTTTCACTGGAAATCGCTGCTGCGCCAGCTGCGCATCGAGGGTTCGATCGAGATCACCAGCGATGCCGAGGCCGACGCCTATTTCGCCAGCCGTCCGCGCGGCGCTCAGATCGCCGCCTGGGCCTCGGCGCAGTCGCGCCCCTATGGCGAGCGCGCTGAGCTCGAGCGCCGCCTGGCCGAGACCGAGGCGCGCTACGAGGGCAAGCCCGTGCCGCGCCCGCCCTTCTGGTCGGGCTATCGCGTCGTGCCGGTATTATTCGAATTTTGGGAGGATCGGCCTTATCGTCTCCATGAGCGCTTCGTCTATCGCCGCCACGGCGAAGGCTGGCGCACGGAAAGGCTCTACCCATGAGCGAGCGCAAAACCCTGCTTCTCACCGGCGCCAGCCGCGGCATCGGCCATGCGACGGTACGGCGCTTCTCCGATTCCGGCTGGCGCGTCATCACCACCTCGCGCGACGAGGTGCCGGCCGAATGCAAGCGCGATCCCAACTGGACGCATCACATCACCGCCGATCTGTCCAATCCCGCCGTGGTCGAGCGCTTCATCGCCGACGCCAAGCAGGCGCTGGGCGACACGCCGCTCGACGCGCTCGTCAACAATGCAGGCATCTCGCCCAAGGCGCCCTTCCGCGAGCGGCTGGGCATCCTCAACGGCGAGATCGAAGCCTGGCACGAGGTGTTCCAGCTCAATTTCTTCACGGCCGTCAGTCTCGCGCGCGGCCTTGCCGGGCATCTGACGCGCGCCAAGGGCGCGATCGTCAACGTCACTTCGATCGCGGGACACGCGGTGCATCCCTTCGCCGGTTCGGCCTATTCGACCTCCAAGGCGGCGCTCTCGGCCTTGACCCGCGAGATGGCGGCCGAGTTCGGGCAATTGGGCGTGCGCGTCAACGCGGTGGCGCCGGGCGAGATCGAAACCCAGATGCTCTCGCCCGAGACCGAGGTGCTGATCCCGCGCATCCCGCTGCAGCGGCTGGGCAATCCCGACGACGTGGCGTCGACGATCTTCTATCTGTGCTCGCCCGATTCCGCCTACGTCACCGGCAGCGAGATTTTCGTCACCGGCGGGCAACACCTCTTCTGATTCGAGGATGCGCTGGTCTTTCGCGCAAGTTCCCGGCTAGTGGTCCGATTCCAACATTCGCATACCGCCCGTGCCAGCCAGGGTAGCGAATGTCAAATCCACTCCACTAGGGCACCTTCCAAGCGCCATTGGCCTCGGCGGCGCGGCCGTCACCTTGTGCGCACGATGATGTCGTTCTGGACTTCCTTGACGCCCTCGACGCTCTCGGCGATTTGCGTCGCCTCTGTCTTTTGCTGCGACGAATCGACGAAGCCGCTGAGCTGGACCGTTCCCTGCATCGTGCCGACGTGAATGTCGAAGGCTTTCAAGGCCTGATCCTTGATGAGATCGGCACGTATCTTCGTACTGATGGTGGCGTCGCTGGTGTATTGATGCGCCGTCTCGCGCCCTTCGATGGGCGCGCATCCGGCCAGGAGAAAGACGCCTAGGGCCAGACCGGTACCGAATCTTCTCGTCCAACGTGTGTCGCGCATAATTCCTCCTTCGATGGAAAGGCTTGTCCCGCCTTCGCGTTCGGGACGTAACGGGCGCGCCCGCGCCCGTGGGCGTCCTTGCAGAACAGAGGGGCCGCAGGAAGAGCGCCGCCTGTGACGGCGAGCGCTCGAATCGGGCGGTGTCGCCCCTATGCCCGGACGGGGCCGGGGGTCTCGACCGCGACGATGTCGGTTGCCGCGCTGCGCTGGCGGAGATTCTTTAAATCGGCATAGTCGCGGGAATCGTACCAATTGCGCAGCGTCGTCATATCCGCGAAACGGATCACGGTCAGGCGTTCCGGGTGCGTGTCGTCCCGTTTTCGGCCGGGGGCCCAGTCGCCTTCGAGAACGTCGAAAGCATCCGAGCGGATCATGATCTCTCCGCCGAATTTCGCGATGCTCGCATCGACTTGGGCGTATTTCTTCAGGGTCTCGGCATCGGTGACCTTGCGCCGGTGAGCAATGAGATAGGCAGCCATGCAGCCTCCTCTGAGAGCTTTTGAGAGCTTTCCCTCTCAACTCAGGAAGGGCGAATGCGTTCCACGGCACGAAAAAATCACCGCATGGAAAGGTGCCGAGGATCGATCCGGCTCGCCGGCGCGCGCTTTAGCTGATGCTGCGTCGCAGCGTCGAATAGCGGAAGGGACGCCAGGTTTAAGGCAACCGATGATCAGGGCGCGGCGATCGCCTTGCGATGGGC
>JBJKPV010000093.1:0-8345 GCA_046706015.1 Allostellaceae bacterium
GCGTTGGTCTGCGAACGCTTTGCTTTCGAGAAGATACACATAGCGCATCGCAGACGCCCTCCTACGCCAAGGCTTCGGAGGGCATCCTGCTTCGCGAACGATGTTGGCGCAAATTCTGCGAAGCGCGTCAGCGCGAAGCAGGATGGTGGGCCCGGCAGGACTCGAACCTGCGACAACACCGTTATGAGCGGCGCGTTCTAACCAGCTGAACTACAGGCCCTGGAGATGATCGGCGATGCGCCGGCAGCTTAGAGCCGGTGCCGAAAAGCTCAAGTATCGAGGAAGCTGCGGAGCTTGCGCGAGCGCGAGGGGTGCTTGAGCTTGCGCAGCGCCTTGGCCTCGATCTGGCGTATGCGCTCGCCCGTCACCGAGAATTGCTGCCCGACCTCCTCGAGCGTGTGGTCGGTGTTCATGCCGATGCCGAAGCGCATCCTCAAGACGCGTTCCTCGCGCGGCGTGAGCGAGGCGAGCACGCGCGTCGTGGTCTCGCGCAGATTGGCCTGGATCGCGGCGTCGAGCGGCAGGACCGCGTTCTTGTCCTCGATGAAATCGCCCAAATGCGAATCCTCTTCGTCGCCGATCGGCGTCTCGAGGCTGATCGGCTCCTTGGCGATCTTCAGGACCTTGCGCACCTTTTCCAGCGGCATGGCGAGCTTTTCGGCGAGTTCCTCGGGCGTCGGCTCGCGCCCGATCTCGTGCAGCATTTGGCGCGAGGTTCGCACCAGCTTGTTGATGGTCTCGATCATGTGCACGGGGATGCGGATGGTGCGCGCCTGGTCGGCGATGGAGCGGGTGATGGCTTGGCGGATCCACCAGGTGGCATAAGTCGAGAATTTGTAGCCGCGGCGATACTCGAATTTATCGACCGCCTTCATCAGGCCGATATTGCCCTCTTGAATGAGGTCGAGGAATTGCAGGCCGCGATTGGTGTATTTCTTGGCGATCGAGATGACGAGACGGAGATTGGCCTCGACCATCTCCTTCTTCGCACGGCCGGCCTCGCGCTCGCCGCGCTGCACGGTCTGGACGATGCGGCGGAACTCGGCCGGCGGCACGCCCGCCTCGACCGCCACCTGTGCCACCTCGCCGCGCAGATTCTTGACCTCGTTGGGGTACTTGCCGACAAAGCCAGACCAGCCCTTGCCGTGGAGGCGCTTCACCTGGTGCAGCCAGTCGGGCGCGAGCTCGAAGCCGATATGGTGGTTGAGGAAGTCCTGGCGCTTGACCCCGCAGCCCTCGGCGAGGCGCAGGAGCTTCCCCTCAGCGCCGACGAGCCTGCGGTTGAGGCCATAGAGCTGATCGACGAGCTGCTCGATGCGTGCGTTGTTGAGGCGCACATTCTTCATCGCCTCGACGATCTGGCCCTTGAGCTTGTCGTAGCTGCGCTCGGCGGTCTTGCCGAGCTCCTCGCCCTCGTTGAGCGATTTGAGGCGGTTGTCCTGGCGCTTCTGCAGCTTCTTGTAGAGCGCCGCGATGTCGTCGAGGATGGCCAGCACGCCGGGCTTCAGCTCCGCTTCCATCGCGGCCAACGAGATCGCCGATTCCTCGGCGTCGGCCTCCTCGCCATCGGCGCTGAGCTCCGTCTCGGCTTCGGGCTCTTCTTCCGCGGCTTCGCCATTGGCCGGCGCCGCCGCCTGCTCGCTCTCGAACGCATTGTTGCCGTAGGTCGCGTCGAGATCGACCACGTCGCGCAGCAGCATCCGGTTTTCCGTCAACGCATCGCGCCAGCCGATCAGGGCGCGCATGGTGAGCGGGCTCTCGCAGATGCCGCCGATCATCATCTCGCGGCCGGCCTCGATGCGCTTGGCGATGGCGATCTCGCCCTCGCGCGACAAAAGCTCGACCGAGCCCATCTCGCGCAGATACATGCGCACCGGATCGTCGGTGCGGCCGATGTCTTCGTCGTCGAGATTGCCGGCGGCGCGGGTGCCGCCCTCTTCCTCGCCCTCGCCGGACGCGGGCTCGTCCGCATCCTCGCTCTCGACGAGATTGATGCCGAGCTCCGAGAGCATCGTCATCGTGTCTTCGATCTGTTCGGAGGATACCTGGTCGGCAGGGAGCGCCGCGTTCAACTCGTCATAGGTGACGTAACCGCGTTCCTTGCCGCGGGCGACCATCTTCTTGATGGTGGCCGCGACAGCGTCGAGCAACGGCGCTTCGGCCGCTTCCTCGCGCCCTTCCGGACTTTCCGTCGTACCCGCCGACTTACTCGCCATGTCCGTCCCGCCGTGAAATGACGTCCAGCAATAAATTGAGACAGCGCCCGGCCGGTGCCCCGCGCCGCTTCATACTCGGTTAACCCTTCCGCCGCCGCATCGACCCCCGGTCTTTGCCTTTTGTCCGTCGCCGGACCGCCCGCTCACTCCAAACCCTCGTCCCGGTCTTTACTTTCCAGTTCGGCCCGTTGCAACTGCTCCACCCGTCCCCAATTTTGCGGCGTCGGGTTCGCCGCGCATTCTGCCACCGCATCCCGAATTTCTCGTGAAGAGAGGCGGCGCTCAAACTGGCTCTTGATGTGGTTCCATCCATTCCGCGCCGTTTCCGCGTCGACCTCGGGCCGCGCGAAGCCGCCATGCGTCAGAACTTCAGGGGATAGAACCCGTTCTACGGTTCCGCCAAACCCGTTATTGCTCAAGTAGAGCTTCAATGCCGCTGCTTCAAGATCCGGTTGCCGCTCATGGGCTTCTTGGACGGCGCGGCAGAGCCTGTCAAGATCGGGCGCCGCCAGCCGAATCGCCGCCAATTCCTCGGCGATCTCGTCCAAAAGAAACGGATGATTAACGATTAAGGCCAGCATCACTTCCTCGCGCCGCCGCCGCAGCAGCGCGGGATCGCTCGCGGGCGCCGCTTCGCGCCAGGGAAGGAGGTTGTTGTTGGCCGGGCGCTGGCCATAGCGCCCGCGGGGCGCGCCATAGGCTCCCGAAAGAGGCTTACCGCGCATGCCCGAACTGCCCGGCCCGCCGCGCTGCGGCGCGAAGCGGGCTGCCAAACGCTCGCGGAAGAAGCTGCGGTAATGCTCCTGAACGCTGCGATCGGCAATGGTGCGAACGTTTTGCTCCAGGCGTTGCTCCAGCGCGGCGCGGCGCTCGGGTGTGTCGGCCGGCTTCGCCGTCTCGAAGCTCCACAAGACTTCAGCGAGCGGACGGGCACGGTCGAGCACATTGCGCATCGCCGCGGGGCCATGGCGGACGATGAGCGAGTCGGGATCCTCGCCGCTCGGCAGCACGGCAAAGCGTACGCTCAACCCCGGCTTCAACAGCGGCAGCGCGCGGGTAAGCGCGCGGGCCGCGGCGCGCTGGCCGGCCGAGTCGCCGTCGAAACAGAGGATTGGCTCCGGCGCGAGCCGCCACAACTCCTCGAGCTGCGCCTCGGTCAAGGCGGTGCCCAAGGGGGCAACCGCGGTGGCAAAGCCCGCGCGATGCAGCGCGATCACATCCATATAACCTTCGACCACGATCGCCGATGGATCTTTCGCCGCCGCCGCACGGGCGAGCGCCCAGCCATAGAGCACGCGGCCTTTCTGGAAGAGTGGCGTGTCGGGCGAGTTCAAATATTTGGGCTGGCCGTCACCCATGACGCGGCCGCCAAAGGCGATGATGCGCCCGCGCCGGTCGCCGATCGGGAAGATCACGCGGTCGCGGAAATAGTCATAGCTCTCGCCGCCGCCATCGGGCTTGCGCAGAAGCCCGGCCTCGATCAACAGCGACTCGGGGATGTCCTTGGCCAAAGCGCGCTTCAGCGCGTCGCGCCCCTCGGGCGCATACCCCAAGCGAAAGCGCTGGATCGTCGCCTCGTCGAGGCCGCGGCGCTCGAGATAGGCGCGCGCCGCGCCGCCCGCTTGGCTCTGCAACGACTGCTCGAAGAAGCGACAAGCGGCGTCGATTGCGCTTTGCAACGTCGCCTGGCGCGCCGCGCGCTCGCGCTCCTCGTGCGTCTCCTGCGGCACATCGAGCCCAGCCTGACGCGCCAATTGCTCGACCGCCTCAGGGAAGGAAAGACTCTCCGTCTGCATGACGAAGCCGATCACGTCGCCATGCGCGCCGCAGCCGAAGCAGTGATAGAAGCCCTTGTCCTCGACCGCGCTGAAGGACGGCGTCTTTTCCTTATGGAAGGGACAGAGGCCGATATATTCGCGGCCGCGCCGCGTGAGCTTGACGCGCCGCCCGACGATCTCGGCGAGCGAAACGCGCTGACGCAGTTCATCGAGAAAGCGGGGCGGAAAGGCCATTCGCTGTCAGCTCTCGGCTAGTGTCCCGATTCCGAAATTCGCCCCCATCTCTCTATCGGCTCCCGGCGAATTTCGGAATAGAGAGGACACTAGCAACTCATTGAGTCCCAGTGTCGTTCTGGTTTAGAAGTTCGCCAGGTGCCGATATAAGCGACCTATCGAACTTCGAAACCACGACACTATCACGCGCGAGCCTAGCGGACCGACCCGGTCAATGATAGGGCACGCCCGAACGCGATTGCAGTCGCGGCGTGGTGGCAGCAAGTGCCTCACCCCAACAGCTTCTTCACCATCTGGCTCGCCTTAGACGGATCGAGCTGGCCCGCGTATTTCTCCTTGAGCGCAGCCATCACCTTGCCCATGTCCTTGACGCTGGCGGCGCCGGTAGCGGCGATCGTCTCCTTGATCGCGGCCTCGGCCTCGGCATCGCCGAGCGCCTTCGGCAGGAAGCGCTCGATGATCGCGATCTCGCCGCGCTCCTTCTCGGCGAGCTCGGGCCGGCCACCCTTCTCATAGAGCTCGATCGATTCGCGGCGCTGCTTGATCATGCCCTGCATCATCTGCTGGATCTCGGGCTCGCTGATGCCGTCGGCATTGCCCTTGGGCCGCGCCTCGATGTCGCGCTCTTTGAGGCGCGCCAGGATGAGCCGGACGGTCGAGACCACCAGCGTGTCCTTGTCGCGCATCGCCTGTTTCAGTGTGTCGTTGAAACGCTCGCGGAGCATCGTGCGCCCTCCTTCGGCTGGCGCGGGAAATTAGCGGAAAGCCGCGCTTGACGGAAGGTTTCGAGCGTTCTATGTCCCGCCTTTGACCCGATCGCTGTCCCGTTGCGCCGCTGGTCCCCAACCTGCGATGCGCGTTGACGCATGTCGGCCACGCCATGCCGAGGTTTTCGCTCCGCTGATGATTGATGCGCTCCCGCTGCACGCGCGCTCGCAAGGCAAGAACGCGGCCTTGATTCTGGCCGATGGCAGCGTCTTTTGGGGACACGGATTAGGCGCCCCCGGCGCGAGTGTCGGCGAGCTTTGCTTCAATACCAGCATGACCGGCTACCAGGAGATCATGACCGATCCCTCCTATGCTGGGCAGATCGTCACTTTCACCTTCCCGCATATCGGCAATGTCGGCGCCAATGACGAGGACGTCGAGACGACGACCCCGGCCGCACGCGGGCTCGTGCTGCGCGCCGACATCACCGAGCCGTCGAATTTCCGCGCGCGCCAGCATTTCGATGCCTGGCTCAAAGCGCGCGACCTGACCGGCATGGCGGGCGTCGACACGCGGCGCCTGACGCGCCGCATCCGCGACGGCGGCGCGCCCAACGCCGCGATCGCCTACGCCGCCGACGGCGCGCTCGACATCGAAGCGCTGCTCGCCAAGGCGCGCGCCTGGCCGGGGCTCGAAGGCATGGACCTCGCCAAGGAAGTCTCCTGCCGCCAGAGCTACCAATGGGACGAGACGGGTTGGGTCAGCGGCGCCGGCTACGGCAAGCTCGCCACGCCGCGCCACCGCGTCGTCGCGATCGATTACGGCGCCAAGCGCAATATCCTGCGCATGCTGGCCTCCGAAGGCTGCGCCGTCACCGTGGTGCCCGCCGATGCCAGCGCCGAGCAGATCCTGCGCCATCAACCCGACGGGATCTTTCTTTCCAACGGGCCCGGCGATCCGGCGGCCACCGGCGACTACGCCGTGCCGGTGATCCGCGACCTCATCGCGACGGGCAAGCCGGTCTTCGGCTTTTGCCTCGGCCATCAACTGCTCGCGCTGGCACTCGGCGCCAAGTCGCGCAAGATGGCGATCGGCCATCGCGGCGCCAATCATCCGGTCAAGGATCTCGCCACCGGCAAGGTCGAGATCACCAGCCAGAATCACGGGTTCTGCGTCGTCCCCGACTCGCTGCGGGCAACAGTCGAAGCGACGCATGTCTCGCTCTTCGACGGCTCGAACGAAGGCTTGCGCGTCAAGGACAGGCCGGTCTTCTCGGTGCAATACCATCCCGAGGCGAGCCCGGGCCCGCAGGATAGCCACTATCTCTTCAAGCGCTTCACCGCGCTGATGGCGGAGCGCGCCTAAGAAATGCCGAAACGCACCGACATCAAATCGATTCTCATCATTGGCGCGGGACCGATCGTCATCGGCCAGGCTTGCGAGTTCGACTATTCCGGCGCGCAGGCGGTGAAAGCGCTCAGAGAAGAGGGCTACCGCGTCATCCTGGTCAATTCCAACCCGGCGACGATCATGACCGATCCGGGCCTGGCGGATGCGACCTATATCGAGCCGATCACGCCCGACATGGTCGAGCGCATCATCGCCGCCGAGCGGCCCGACGCGCTCTTGCCGACCATGGGCGGGCAGACCGCGCTCAACACGGCGATGGCGCTGGCGAAGAACGGCGCCTTGCGGCGCCACAAAGTCGAACTCATCGGCGCGTCGGAGGAAGCGATCGCCAAGGCCGAGGACCGCCTCCTCTTCCGCGAGGCGATGGACCGGATCGGCCTGCCCTCGCCCAAGAGCGTACTCGTACGCTCGGCCGAAGAGGCGCGCGCCGCGCTCGAGCTGATCGGCTTGCCGACGATCATCCGCCCCTCCTTCACCTTGGGCGGGACCGGCGGCGGCATCGCCTATAACAAAGAGGAATTCGAAGAGCTGACCCGCGGGGCGCTGCGGGCCTCGCCGGTGCACGAGATTCTGGTCGAGGAATCGGTCCTCGGCTGGAAGGAATTCGAGATGGAGGTGGTGCGCGACCGCGCCGACAATTGCATCATCATCTGCTCGATCGAGAACATCGATCCGATGGGCGTGCACACCGGCGATTCGGTGACGGTGGCGCCGGCCTTGACCTTGACCGACAAGGAATACCAGATCATGCGCAACGCCTCGATCGCGGTGCTGCGCGAGATCGGGGTGGATACCGGCGGATCGAACGTGCAATTCGCGATCAATCCGGCCGATGGGCGCCTCGTCATCATCGAGATGAATCCGCGTGTCTCGCGCTCCTCGGCGCTGGCGTCCAAGGCGACCGGCTTCCCGATCGCCAAGATCGCGGCGAAGCTCGCCGTCGGCTACACGCTCGATGAATTGACGAACGAGATCACGCGCGTGACGCCGGCCTCGTTCGAGCCGACGATCGACTACGTCGTCACCAAGATGCCGCGCTTCGCCTTCGAGAAATTCCCCGGCACCGAGCCACTGCTCACCACCTCGATGAAATCGGTCGGCGAGGCCATGGCGATCGGGCGCAGCTTCGCCGAATCGGTGCAGAAGGCGCTGCGCTCGATGGAAACCGGCCTGACCGGCTTCAACGAGATCGAGATCCCCGGTGCCGAGACCGGCGACAAGACCGCGACCCTCGCCGCCTTGGCAAAGCCGACGCCCGACCGGCTCTTGACCGTCGCGCAAGCCTATCGCCACGGCCTCACGACAGCCGAGATCCACGCCGCCTGCAAATACGATCCGTGGTTCCTCGAGGAGATCCGCAAGGTCGTTGCGGCCGAGGCCGCGATCAAGCGCGATGGGCTGCCGCAGGACGCTGCCGGCTGCCTCGCCGTCAAACAGCTGGGCCTGTCCGACGCGCGGCTCGGCGAGCTCACCGGCAAGAGCGAGAGCGAGGTCGGCGCGTGGCGCGCGCTTCTCGGCGTTCATCCCGTCTACAAGCGCATCGACACCTGCGCCGCCGAGTTCGCCTCGCTCTCGCCGTATATGTATTCGACCTATGTGGGCGACGGCACGAGCGCGCCCGAATGCGAGGCCGATCCCTCGGCGCGCGACAAGGTCGTGATCCTCGGCGGCGGGCCCAACCGCATCGGCCAGGGCATCGAATTCGATTATTGCTGCGTCCATGCCGCCTACAGCCTCAAAGAGGCCGGCATCGAGACCATCATGGTCAACTGCAATCCCGAAACGGTCTCGACCGATTACGACACCTCGGACCGGCTCTATTTCGAGCCGCTCACCGCCGAGGACGTGATCGAGCTGGTGCGCGTCGAGGCGAGCATGGGGCGCCTCAAGGGCGTCATCGTGCAGCTCGGCGGGCAGACGCCCTTGAAGCTCGCGGCCGCGCTCGAAGCGGCACGAATTCCGATCCTCGGCACCTCGCCCGACGCGATCGATCTCGCCG
>JBJKPV010000094.1:0-3913 GCA_046706015.1 Allostellaceae bacterium
TCTACGTGCCGCCGCACGTCAGCGGTGGCAAAGTCGTGCCGGGTCACTTCGAGCCCGCACCCGCGGCGCCGGCGCGCTGACCGCTTGCGTATCAAGTCGCAAAGCTGGATGAAGCATCGCGCGACGCGCGCCGTGCTCGCCGCCTTGAAGGGCGATGCCCGTTTCGTCGGCGGTTGCGTGCGCGACGCGATTCTGAAGCGTCCGATCGGCGATATCGATCTCGCGACGCCGCTCTTTCCCGACGAGGTCATGCGCCGGCTTTCGGCGGCACGGATCAAGGTAGTGCCGACCGGCCTCGCCCATGGCACCGTGACGGCGGTGGTCGATCATCGTCCCTTCGAGATCACCACCCTGCGTCGCGACGTCGAGACGTTCGGGCGTCACGCCCATGTCGCTTTCACTTCGGATTGGGCCGAGGATTCGCGCCGCCGCGACTTCACCATGAACGCGCTCTATCTTGCCGCCGATGGCGAGGTGTTCGATTTTCATCAGGGCTTGCGCGATCTGCGCGCGGGCAAAGTGCGCTTCGTCGGTGACCCCGCGACGCGCATCCGCGAGGACGTACTGCGGCTGCTGCGCTTCTATCGCTTCCATGCCTGGCTTGGACGCGGCGCCGCCGACGCGTCCGCGCGCGCCGCCTGCCGCGCCTCGTCGCCGCTCGTCGCGACCTTGTCGGGCGAGCGCGTCCAGGCCGAACTCCTGAAGTTGCTGCGCGCACCCGATCCGGCGCCGACATTGGCTCTGATGGTGGAGGATGGCGTGCTCGCCCGGATCATCCCGGTGCCGCGCGCGCTCGATGCGCTGCGCCGGCTGGCCAGGATAGAGCGGGCGCAGAAACTCGCGCCCGATCCCTTGCGCCGGCTCGCCGCGCTCATCGCCGATGACCAGGCTGGGCTCGCTGCGCGGCTGAAGCTCTCCAATCTCGACCGCGACCGGCACGTGGCGATGGGCGTGCCGCTCGATCTTACGGGCGATGCGCGCGCTCAGCGCCGGCTCCTCTATCGCCTCGGCCGCGACACCTATACCGACCGGCTGCTGCTGACCGCCGCAATCTCGGGGGTGACGCGCAAGCTGCGGACGCTCCTTGCCGGGGCCAAAAGCTGGCGCGCGCTGCGCTTCCCGCTCGGCGGCCGCGATGTCACGGCGCTCGGGGTCGAACCCGGGCCAGAGATCGGCCGTGTCCTGCAACAGGTCGAGAGCTGGTGGGAGGACGGTGATTTCCGCGCCTCGCGCCGCGCCTGCCTCGTCGAGCTGCGCCGCCGGCTGCAAGCGGAAGCGGCGTGAGGCTCCTGCCGCCGGGGATCACCCGCGAGGCGCGCCTTCTTTATGCCGGGCGGGGCCTGCGCGCCTTCGGCGACGGCTTCATCAGCCTGCTGCTCCCGGTCTACATCACGGCGCTGGGCTTCGATGCTTTCGCGGTCGGTCTGATCTCGACCGCGACCTTGCTCGGCTCGGCTGCTCTGACGATCCTGATCGGCCTCTACGCGCATCGCATCGGTCGCCGCTTGCTGCTCGTGGTCGCGGCGCTGATCATGATCGGGACGGGCATCGGCTTCTTGCTCGAGCGCGATCTTTGGCCGCTGGTGGTCATTGCCTTCATCGGTACGCTCAACCCGTCGCCGGGCGATGTCAGCCTCTTCTATCCGCTCGAGCAGGCGCTCCTTGCCGAAAGCGTTCCGGCCCAGAGCCGCACCGCCGCCTTCGCGGTCTATTCGCTGATCGGATCGCTGGTCGCGGCCTTGGGCGCCTTGGCCGCGGGCTTGCCACAGCTCTTGCACGATCATTTCTCGCTGAGCTTTCTGACTGCGCTGCAGGCGATGTTCGCGCTCTATACGGTGCTCGGGCTCCTGACCTATTTCCTCTATCGCCGCTTGCCGCCGGCGCTCGACCGGCGCGAGGCATCGGGCGCGAGTCCGCTCGGGCCCTCGCGGCGGATCGTCTTCACCTTGGCGGCACTCTTCAGCCTCGATTCCTTCGGCGGCGGCCTCGTCGTCCAATCGCTCCTGGCGCTGTGGCTGTTCCAACATTTCGGCCTCTCGCTCGTTGCCGCCGGCTCGATCTTCTTCTGGGCGGGCTTGTTCACGTCGCTCTCCTATCTGGCGGCGGTGCGGCTGTCGCGGCGCATCGGCCTCGTCAACACCATGGTGTTCACGCATCTGCCGGCCAATTTCTGCATGATCGCTTTGCCCTTCGCGCCCAATTTGCCGGTCGCGATTGCGCTGTTGCTGGTGCGCGCAACCCTGTCGCAGATGGATGTGCCGACGCGCAGCTCCTATGTGATGGCGGTGGTGACGCCGCCCGAGCGCGCCGCCGCAGCGAGCTTCACCGCCTTGCCGCGCAGCCTCGCCTCGGCTTTGGCGCCGATGTTGTCGGGCTGGATGTTCGCGCTCTCGCCTTTCGGCTGGCCGCTCGTCGCCGCCGGCGCGTCGAAAGCGGTCTATGACGTGCTGCTCTTGCTCCTCTTCCGCCGCCACAAGCCGCCGGAAGAGCACGATTAGTCGTCTTGCTTCGCACGACGGCGCAGCGCTGAAAGATTCGCGCCGCGCCCGTGCTACGGGTTGTTCTTGGCTTCGCACGACGGCGCAGCGCTGAAAGATTCGCGCCGCGCCCGTGCTACGCCTAGGGCCAACTCACCTCGGGCGGGAGCGACATGAGGATCGCCTCGACATTGCCGCCGGTCTTCAAACCGAAGAGGGTTCCGCGGTCGTAGATCAGGTTGAACTCGACGTAGCGGCCGCGCCGCTCGAGCTGGTAGCGGCGCTGTTCCTCGGTCCAGCGCTCGCGCATGTGGCGGCGGACGAGATCGGGATAGATCGCGAGGAACGTCTCGCCGACATCGCGGGTGAAGGCGAAATCCCGCGCCCAATCGCCGCTGTCGAGATAATCGTAGAAGATGCCGCCCTGGCCGCGCGGCTCGTTGCGGTGCTTGATGAAGAAATACTCATCACACCATTGCTTGAAGCGCGGATGGTAGGTGGGATCGTGTGCGTCGCAGGCCGCCTTCAGCGCCGCGTGGAAATCGCGCGTGTCCGTCTCGACCGGATAGATCGGGGTCAGATCCGCGCCGCCACCGAACCAGCTCTTCGTCGTCACCAGATGGCGCGTGTTCATGTGCGCGGCCGGCACCAGCGGCGAGCGCGGGTGGATGACGAGCGATATCCCGCTCGCCCAGAAGCGCGGATCGGCCTCGGCTCCAGGGAACTGCGCGCGGAATTCGGGGCTGAATTCGCCCCAGACGGTCGAGACATTGACCCCGGCCTTCTCGAAGACCTCGCCTTTGAGCAGCGCCATCGTGCCGCCGCCGCCGCCCTCGCGCTGCCAGGGTGTGCGGCGAAAGCGCGCCGCCGGGGCGCCCGCCAGCTCCGCCTCGATCGCTTCGAGCGCGGCACAGATGCGGTCCCGCAGCGCCTCGAACCAGCGCTGAGCCTCGGCTTTTTGCGTCTCGTTCGGCATCATGGAGCAACCTCGGGCAGCAATCCGGTCTGGCGCAACGCCTCGCCCAAGACGATGGCGGCGGCGAGCGCGACATTGAGCGAGCGCAAGCCTGGCTGCAATGGAATCGCGAGCCTGGCATCGGCGGCGGCGTGAACCGTTGCGGGCACGCCGCTCGATTCGCGTCCCAGAAGCAGCGTGTCGTCGGCGCGGAAGGCAAAGTGCTGATAGGGCACGGCGCCGCGTGTCGTCAGCAGCACCAGTCGGCCCGGGCCGTGCGACTCGGCGAAGCGCGCCCAGGAGGCGTGGCGGCGATGCTCGACGCGGTCGAGATAGTCCATTCCGGCGCGCTTCAGGCGGCGGTCCTCCCACAGAAAGCCCATCGGCTCGATCAGATCGACCGCCACCCCGAGGCAGGCGCCGAGGCGCAGAATGGCCGCGGTGTTCTGCGGGATGTCGGGCTCGTAAAGTGCGAGCCGCA
>JBJKPV010000095.1:0-5647 GCA_046706015.1 Allostellaceae bacterium
CGAGCAAGGTCACGGTCATCCACCGCCGCGATCAATTTCGCGCCGAGAAGATCCTGCAGGACCGCCTCTTCGCCAATCCGAAGGTGCGCGTGATCTGGGACAGCGTCGTCGAGGAGATCCTGGGCGACGCGACGCCGCCGCGCGTCACCAGCCTCGGCCTCAAGAACGTCAAGACCGGCAGGACCGGCGCGCTCGCCTGCGACGGCGTCTTCGTCGCCATCGGCCACGATCCGGTGACGGAGATGTTCAAGGGCCAGCTCGCGCTCGACGCCGGCGGCTACATCCTGACACGGCCGGATTCGACCGCGACCGAGATCCCCGGCGTGTTCGCTGCGGGCGATGTCCGCGACAAGGTGTTCCGCCAGGCCGTGACCGCCGCCGGCATGGGCTGCATGGCGGCGCTCGAGGCGGAGAAATTCCTCGCGGCCGCGGGCGCGGCCACCTTGAGCCCGGCGAGTTAGGCGGGGCGCGTCGTGAGCTCGCCCATGGATTGGGACAAGCTGCGGGTCTTCCACGCGGTCGCCGAGGCCGGAAGCTTCACCCATGCGGGCGAAGCGCTGAACCTTAGCCAGTCCGCGGTCAGCCGGCAGATCAGCGCGCTCGAGGAAAGCCTCTCTGTCCCGCTCTTCCACCGCCACGCTCGCGGCCTGATCCTCACCGAGCAGGGCGATTTGCTCTATCGCACGGCGCGCGAGGTCTTCGCCAAGCTCGCCATGACCGAGGCGATGCTGTCGGAATCGAAGGACCGGCCCAAGGGCCCGCTCAAGATCACGACGACGGTCGCTTTCGGCTCGGCCTGGCTCACGCCGCGCATCCGCGAGTTCCTCGACCTCTACCCCGAGATCCAGGTGACAGTGGTCGTCGACGACACCGAGCTCGATCTGTCGATGCGCGAGGCCGATGTCGCGATCCGCATGACGCCGCCGCGCCAGCCCGATCTGGTGCAGCGCCACCTCATGAGCGTGCGCTACCACGCCTATGCCTCGGCGGAATATCTCAAGAAATACGGCACGCCGCAGCGGCCCGAGGATCTCGACAAGCACCGCATCATCATCTACGGCAGCGATGCACGGCCGCCGATCCGCAATTCGAGCTGGCTGCTCGAGGCCGGGGCCCGGCCGGGCTTCGAGCGCCGCCCGATCCTCGCCATCAACAATCTCTATGCGATCCTGCGCGCGCTCGAAAGCGGGCTCGGCATCGCCTCCCTGCCGAGCTTCATGGAGGCCGAGACCAACGGGCTGGTGCGCGTGCTCCCCGATCTGCTCGGCGGCGAGTTCGAGGCGTTTTTCGTCTATCCCGAGGAACTGCGCACCTCGAAGCGCATCGCCGTCTTCCGCGATTTTCTCCTGCGCAAGGTCGCCGGGGGCAAGAACGGCGACGGCAACGCCTGACCCGGCCGCCGCGCGATCGTGACCGATTCGTGACTGTGATCGCGGCTTAATCGAGCGGGCGGGACCCGTCGGGCGTCGGCACGTCGCAACCGCCGAGCGTAATTCCCACCATATTGTAAAAGCCGATCGAGAAGATGAGCTCGATCAGCACCCCCTCGCCCAACAGCGACTTGGCGCGCACGAAGCTCGCTTCGCTCAACCCGTGCGTGTCCATGAACTCGGTCGTGACCTCGTAGACCAGCCGCTCGTCGTCGCGCGCAAAGCGCGGCGTGCCACGCGTGCGGATGGCCTCGACCGCCTCGGCCGCGATGCCCAATTCCCGTGCGCGCGCGCCGTGGGCCCACCATGCGAATTGGGCAGACCAGCGCCGGATCACGACCAAGGTCATGAGCTCGAAAAGCCGCTTTTCGAGCTTGCCATGGCGGCGTTGCGCGACGAAGAGATCGACGATCGCCGGCCCGATGCCGGGCATGCGCAACCACACGGAAAACGGCCCACCGAGTCCGTCATGGGCAATCACCGTGCGCAGTTTCTCAAGCGCGCGGCGCTGCTCGTCATTGAGATTTTCGACCTTCAGTTCGGACAAACGGCTCGTCGTCATGATTCCTCCCAATTCTCTGGCACGTTGCTCGCAAGCATGGCCTCGCGCGGCACGATGCCATAAAGCGCGCCCACGCGTCGCGTCGAATCGGGCGGCGGGCGCCCCCGCGACAGCGATGCAGATTTTGCAACGGTGGCAATCGGAATTTCCGGTGGCGCCACATCAGACCGCGCCTCATGTTGCAGTCATGCACGGTCGCGATTCATCGCGGCCCGCGTATTTCCGGCTCGGCTAACCGGAAGAGGGTCTCAGGATCCTTGCGTCGCAAGACGTATAGCCTCCCTGTTCAAACTGGCCCCGGCTTCGCGTCGGGGCTTTTCTTTTGTGCGCTCGCGCGCCCGTGATACGGCGATAGACGAGGCTGCGCGAACTGGCCCCTGGCGCCACACACCATTATCATCGCAAGCATCGGACGGAAAAAGGCGCCGCCGGCCTCGTAGCGGGGAGCGAAAAGTGAAACTGTTTGCATCGGTTAACCAACTATGCGATTGGCGGAGGGCGGGGATGGTCGCTAGCGCCACCCCGCGCGGCCGCTTCGACGCGGGCGCTGGGCCCCGCCCCGCCTTGTAACAGCGAAAGCATGATGATGGACACGCAAGAACAACGCAGCCGCAACGCCGATCCCGTGGTCACCGAGATCGTGCGCAACGCCGTCATCGCGGTGACCGAGGAAATGAAGACCAACCTCACGCGCACCGCCTACAACATCATCATTTACGAGGCGCTCGACTTCACCACCGGGCTCTTCACCGCCAAGGGCGAGACCGTGTCGATCGGGCTGGGCCTGCCGATGTTCATTCGCGGCATGGCGGAGACGGTCAAAGCCAAGATCCGGCATTTCGGCATCGAGCGGATGAGGCCGGGCGACATCTATGTCACCAACGACGCCTATACGACCGGCAGTCATTTGAATCACGTCACCCTGACCCTGCCGATCTTTCACCAGGGCGTGCTCAGCGGCTTTTCCTGCTGCATGGCGCATTGGCTCGACATCGGCGGCGCGCTGCGCGGCGCCGGCACCGACATCTATGCCGAGGGCATCCAGATCCCGATCGTCAAGTATCAGGACGAGGGAAGGGTCAACCAGGACCTGCTGGACATCATCCGCATGAATGTGCGCATCCCCAGCAGAGCGATGGGCGATTTGCGCGCGCAGGTGGCGGCGGTCAAGACCGGCGAGCGCCGCTTCCTCCAACTGCTCGACCGCTACGGGCGCGACGACGTGCTCGATGCCATCGCCGCGGTGATGGACCATTCCGAGGCGAAGGCGCGGGCGCGCACGCGCACGATTCCGCCCGGCATCTACGAGGCCGAAAGCTTCATGGACGATGACGGCGTCGATCTCGCCAAGAAGGTCCCGATCAAGGTCCGGGTCGAGGTCGCGGGCGACGAGATGACCATCGACCTCTCCGAGATTTCGGCGCAAGTGCGCGGCTTTTATAATTCGGGCCAGACCACCGGCTATGGCTGCACCCAGGTCGCCTATAAATGCGTGACCTCGCCGACCGATTATCCGGTCAATGACGGCTCGTTCCGCAGCCTCAAATCGATCGTGCCGGCGGGCAAAGTGGTGAGCGCCGTGAGGCCCGCGCCGATGCGCAAATGGATGACCTATCCGATGACCGTGATCGACACGGTGTTCAAAGCGCTGGCGCCGGCCATTCCGGACCGCGTCATCGCCGGGCATCACGCCGACCTGCTTTCGGTCAACGTCCACGGCATCAACCCCAGGACCAAGGAATTCTTCATCGGCGGCACCTCGCTGCCGGGCGGCGGCTGGGGCGCGAAGCGCAACGAGGACGGCATCTCCGCCACCGTCTGCATCAATGACGGCGACACGCATAACAGCCCGAACGAGCAGACCGAGGCGAAATTCCCGATCGTGGTCGAGAGCTATTCGCTCATTCCGGATTCGGGCGGCGCCGGCAAGTTCCGCGGCGGGTTGGGCGTCGAGCGCGTCTCGCGCGCGCGCTCGGCCATCACCGTCAACAGCCAGATCGACCGCGTCCATTGCAAGCCCTGGGGGCTCGAAGGCGGGCTCGAGGCGACGGGGAATTCACTCGCGATCCGCATCGACGGAAAATGGCGTGAGGATTTCCAGAACGCCAAATTCATCTTCGATCTGAAGAAGGATGGTGACGCGTTTCGCGTGCGCTCGGGCGGCGGCGGGGGCTACGGCCATCCCTGGGAGCGCGCGATCGAAGCCGTGCGCAACGATGTGCGCCAGGGCTATGTCTCGCTCGCGACCGCGGCCGAGATCTATGGCGTCATCCTCGAGCCCGAAACCTTCGCCGTGGACGCGGAGGCGACGCGGCAAAAGCGGGAGCAATTGCGTAGCACAGCGAGCGCGCAATCTTAGCGCGCGAGCGTCGCGTTTATCGCGCCGGCGTCTTTTCCTTTGGCTCCGCGAGGATCGCGTCGAAGAGTTCCGCGTTGGCGCAGAACTTGCGGTAGCCTTCATCCCCCGGCGCGGCGTTCTCGAGCCAGTGGCGGCAGGTACGCCGCGATTGGCACAGCGCGCAGCTCCGCCCGAGCTGATAGCGCGAATGCGGATCGAGCGCTTCGACATCGACGCCGAGGCGCTCCGCCATGACGGGCAGCATGCGCCCGGACACCGGATAGCCGGCGATGATCTTGGCCAATTCCGCGCGGGTGAGACCGATATCGTCGAGGACGGCATCGAGACTGCCGCGCCGATCGAGATCGGCGAACTCCTCGCGCAAGGAAGCGCGGTCGGCGATGTCGGAGAAGATCTGGCGGAGCTCGCCGATCAGGCGCGCCACCAACCCGCGCGACGCCGCACTCGGCTGACCCGTCTCATATCCAAGGTATTCCATGGCGCCGCTCCTTAATTAACCATCTTTCCATGCGATAACCGTCGATGGTTCATCGGATAATCCCGCGGCGACGCCGGCGGCTTGATCGAGATCAAGAGTGCCCGCCCTGCGACAATTCGACCGGGACCGAGGCACCGCAACGGAACCTCGGCCGGCAGCTACGGACAAGCCGCAAATGCCGCCCAGATCGCGTATGATCCCTCGAGAGCCTTTCCAGCAACAAAGGAGGCGAGCGATGGCGAGGGACGATCGGGCGGAAGAGCTGCGTCGGCATATGAACCCGCTCTATAGCGGGCGGAAGCTGAAGCTCGGGACGTTTTCGACCAATCTGAGCGGCGGCTGCGCGATCAGCACGATCGACGGCACGCTCAAGGCCGATTGGCCGAGCACCTTGGAGCTGGCGCGGATGGCCGACGAGATGGCATTCGAGGCACTGGTCCCGGTTGGACGCTGGAAGGGATTCGGCGGCGTCACCAACTTCAACGCGGCGGGGTTCGAATCCTTCACCTGGGCCGCGGCGATCGGCGCCTCGACGCGAAATTCGACCGTCTACGCCACCTCGCATATCCCGCCCATCCATCCGATCATGGCCGCCAAGCAGGCCATGACGATCGACCACGTGACGCAGGGGCGCTTTGCGCTCAACATCGTCACGGGCTGGTTCCGGCCCGAGATCGAGATGTTCGGCTCGGCCCAGATGGATCACGCCACGCGCTATGATTGCGCGGTCGAGTGGCTCGACATCATCAAGCGCCTCTGGACCGAAGAGCGCGAATTCGATTTCGACGGACGCTTCTACCAGATCAAGAAAGGCTGGC
>JBJKPV010000096.1:0-5842 GCA_046706015.1 Allostellaceae bacterium
GTGACGGCGTCTCGTCCTCACCCGTGCGCGCCAACTACCCCCAAATCTCCTGCGCGAGCTCGACGACGTGGCGGAGCTTCGCGTATTGCTCCTCCTCGCTCAGGATGTTGCCGCCGGTGTGGCTGGCAAAGCCGCATTGCGGGCTGAGGCAGATCTGCTCGAGCGGCATGTAGCGGCTTGCCTCCTCGATCCGGCGCTTCACCTGATCCTTGGGTTCGAGCGCGCCGAATTTCGAGGTGATGACGCCCAGCACGATGCGCAGATTGCCTTTGGGCACGAAGCGCAGCGGCGCGAAATCGCCCGAGCGCGCATCGTCGTATTCCAAGAAGAACCCGTCGATCTTCAGCTCGTTGAAGATCGCCTCGGCGACCGGCTCATAGCCGCCTTCGGCATGGCCGCGGCTCAAGGAATTGCCGCGGCAAAGATGCACCGTGATCTTCATGTCGGCGGGCCGGTCCGCGATCGCGCCATTGATGAGCCGCGCGTAGAGATGCGGGAGCTTGTCGGGATCCTCGCCGATGCTCTTGACGCGGTCGCGCAGCCGCGCGTCGCAGAGATAGGCGAGGTTGGTGTCGTCGAGCTGGACGTAGCGGCAGCCGGCCGCCGCCAGATCCATGATCTCGGCGCGGTAGACGGCGATGACGTCCTCGAAGAAGCGTTCCATGTCAGGGTAGGCCGTCTGATCGACTCCGCCGCGCCCGCCGCGGAAATGCAGCATCGAGGGCGACGGGATGGTGACCTTGGGCGTGCGCGTAGCGACGCTTTTGAGAAACTCGAAGGATTTACGCTGGATGCCGCCTTGGGGCCAGCCGAGCTTGCCAATGACCTTGGGCGTCGGCGGCTGCCAGTCGCGCACGATCTGGCCGACCGGGACGCCGAGCTGTTGCGGGTTTGCCGTCGGCGGCGTCTGCACCACGCCCTTGATCGCGGTGAGGAAATCGCCCGACCAGGATTGGCGGCGGAAATCGCCGTCGGTGATCGCCTGTAGGCCGACGTCTTCCTGGCGCTTGACGGCGACGCGGATGAGCTTGTCCTCGATCGCGGTCAAGGCATCGCGCGAGAGCGCGCCTTGCGCCGCCTTGTCGCGCGCTTCTTTCAGTTCCGGCGGGCGCAGCAGGCTTCCCACCTGATCGGCTCGGAACGGCGCGTGATCCGCCTTCGTCTTCGTCATGGTCGCGACCGCCATCGTTTCCTCCTCCTCCGGCATGCGCTTGCTTAGCCGGACCATGGCACGATCGCCATGCCGAAAGAAATTGGGATTTGGGTGGGAAAGAGCGACCCTCATCCTGTCCTTCTCCCGCAAGCGGGAGAAGGGACGCTCGGCGCCGACGCTGCGTTCCCTCTCCCATGAAATGGGAGAGGGATAGGGTGAGGGGTCACGCCGTTTGGCGGAGTTCCTCGGCTTCCTCGAGATCGACCGAGACGAGTTGCGACACGCCCTGTTCGGCCATGGTCACGCCGAAAAGGCGGTGGACGCGCGCCATGGTCAGGCGGTGATGGGTGATGATGAGGAAGCGCGTCTGCGCGCTCTCGGCGATCTCCTCGACCAGCTTGCAGAAGCGGTCGACATTGGCATCGTCCAAGGGCGCGTCCACCTCGTCCAGCACGCAGATCGGCGCGGGATTGGTGAGGAAGACAGCGAAGAGCAAGGCCAGCGCGGTCAGGGCCTGCTCGCCGCCCGAGAGCAGCGACAAGGTCTGGAGCTTCTTGCCCGGCGGGCTCGCATAGATCTCGAGGCCGGCATCGAGCGGGTCGTTCGAGTTGCTCTCTTCGCTGCCCTCTTCGCCCTCGGCCGGCGCCGGGCCGCGATCGAGCTTCAAATAGGCGCGCCCGCCGCCGAAGAGCCGGGTGAAGAGCTGGGTGAAATGCTCGTTGACCTGGGTGAAGGCGGCGAGCAGCCGCTCGCGGCCTTCGCGGTTCAAGGCCGAGATGCCTTGGCGCAGCCTTGCGATCGCGCCGGTCAGGTCCTCGCGCTCGCGCACCAGGCCGGCGAGGCGCTCCTCGATTTCGGCGGCCTCGGCCTCGGCGACGAGATTGACCGGCCCCATATTGTCGCGCTCGCGGGTCAGGCGCTCGAACCGCGCCTGCGCTTCCTCGACCGTCGGGAAATCCTCGCCCGCTTCGATCCCGACCGTGGCGAGCACCGCGTCGGGCGCGCAATCGAGCCGCTCTTTGACATGCGCGGCGAGGCTGGTCTGGATCTGGTCGGCTTGGTCGCGCAAGCCCTCGGCGCGCACGCGCTCCTCGCGCGCGGTCGCGAGCGCGGCCTCGGCGGCTTTCGATTCCTTCTCGGCCTCGGCGAGCTTGGTTTCGCCCTCGGCGAGCGCGTCGGCGGCGCGATTGCGCTTGGTCGTCGACTCGGCGATCGTTTCGGCGAGGCTCTCGCGCTGCTCGGCGATCTCGGCCGGGCGGCGCTGCAACGCCTCGAGTTCGCGCGCCAGCTCGTCGCGCCGCGCGACGAAACTCGCATGCTGGCGCTCGGCGGCGTCCTTGCGCCCGCACCAGGAAGTGTGCTCGCGCTCGATTGCGCCGAGCCGCTCGCGCCGCGAAGCCGCTTCGCGCGCCAATCGGCTGTGCTCGGCCTGGTGATGCGCCAACGCGGTGCGCCGCTCGGCGAGGAGATCGCGCAAGCCGCTCGCCTCGTCGCGGGCGAGCGCGGGATCGGGCAGCGCGGCGAGCGAAGCTTGCGCAGAACCCGCGTCGCTTTCGGTCTCGGCGAGATCATGGGCCAGACGCTCGCCCGCTTCGCTGAGCGCCGCGAGGCGCGAGGCGATGCCGGCCATGGCGCGCGCCATCTCGGTCTCGCGGTCGCGCGCGGCGGCGAGCGTTCCAAGCGCTTCACGCGCGGCCTCGCGCATCGCGCGCTCTTCGTCCGTCAAGTGGCGCACGGCGCTCTGCGCCTCGCTCAAGATTCCGACGCAACGCGCGAGCTCGGCCTCGGCATCGGGCAGCAACCCTTCGAGCTCGGCAACGCGGTTGCGCTGGCGCAGGCGTTGCGCGGCCGCCGTCGGCGTGCCGGGTGCGCGGCGGAAGCCGTCCCAGCGCCACAACCCGCCATCGCGGCTGACGAGGCGCTGGCCGGGGCGGAGTTGCGCTTGCAGCGCTTCGCCCGCCGCGCGGTCGGCGACGACGCCGATCTGCGCGAGGCGACGCGCGAGCGCCTTGGGCGCGGTGACATGGCTCGAAAGCGGCGCTACGCCTTCGGGCAGCTTTTGGTTCTCGGGATAATCCTCGAGCGCGAACCAATGCGACGGCGCGGCGACATCGAGCGGCGCGGTCAGATCATCGCCCAAGGCCGCGCCCAAAGCGGCTTCGAGCCCGCCTTCGACCTTCACCTCGTCGAGCACCGGCGGATAGCGCTTGTCGCCCATCGCGGCGAGCAATTCCTCGAGCGCGTGACGCTCGGCGACGAGCTTGGCGCGCTGTGTCTCGGCCGCGTCCTTGGGCGCGCGCGCCGCGGTTTCGGCTTCTTGCGCGTGGCGCAGCTCGGTCTCGGCGGCTTCCGACGCTTCCCGCGTGCGCGCGACCGAAGCCTCGGCCTCGCGCACTGCTTCCTCGATCTCGGCGCTCACCTCGGCCGAGACTTTCTCGGCTTCGAGCGCGGCGATGTTGCGCGCGATTTCCTGCTGACGCTCGGTGAGCCGTGCGAGCCGCTCGCGCGCTTCCTCGCTGCGGCGCGTCAGCGCGGCGCGCTGCGCCTCGTCGGCCGCGATCTGCTGGGTGAGCCGCGTGAGGTTCGCCTCATGGGTTTCAACTTCCGTGCGCGCGGCGCTCAAAGCAGCGGCGATCTCGGCTTGCGCCGCCTCCTCGCCCGCTTGCGCGGCGTGGATTTCATCGCGCTCGGCCTCGAGGCGCGCCAGCGCGGCCTGTGCGTCGGCGGCCAGCTCCTGCTCGCGCGTAATGTCGGAGGCCATCTGCTCGAGCCGCGCTTGCGCCGCGGCGGTCGCGGCCAGGACGCGGCGCTCTTCGTCTTCGAGCGCCTGGCGGGCGAGGACAAGCCGCTGCAGTTCGGCGCCGGCGGCTGCATCGGCCTGGCGCAGCGCGGGCAATTCGTCGGCCGCTTCTTCACGCGCCCTGCCGGCGGCGAGCGCCACGGCGGTGCGGTCGGCGACCTCGATCTCGGCCTGGCGCAGCCGCGCGGCGGCGGTTTCATGCTCGGCCGTCGCGAACTGCCAGCGCAAATGCAGAAGCACCGCCTCGGCGCGGCGGATATGGTCGGAAAGGCGGCGATAGCGGCTCGCCTGGCGCGCCTGCTTGCGCAAGCCTTCGAGCTGCGTCTCGAGCGCGCGCAGCACGTCTTCGAGACGGGTGAGATTGGTCTCGGCGGCTTTCAAGCGCAGCTCTGCCTCGTGGCGGCGCGAATGAAGGCCGGTGATGCCCGAGGCTTCTTCGAGCAGCATGCGCCGCTCCGAGGGCTTGCCGTTGATGATCGCGCCGATCCGGCCTTGGCTGACGAGGGCCGCCGAATGCGCGCCGGTCGCGGCATCGGCGAAGAGGAGCTGTACGTCGCGCGCGCGCACCTCGCGGCCGTTGACGCGGTAATCGGAGCCGACGCCGCGCTCGATGCGGCGCACGATCTCGATCTCGGGCATCTCTTCATAAGGCTTGGGCGCGTTGCGATCGGCGTTATCGAGCGCCAGTGCGACTTCGGCCAGGTTGCGCGCCGGCCGCGTGCCGGTGCCGCCGAAGATCACGTCGTCCATCTCGCCGCCGCGCATGCGCTTGGCCGAATTCTCGCCCATCGCCCAGCGCAGCGCTTCGACCAGATTGGATTTGCCGCAGCCATTGGGGCCGACGATGCCGGTCATACCCGGCTCGATCGCGAGCTCGGTCGGATCGACGAAGGATTTGAAGCCGCTGAGCCGGAGTTTGGCGAAATGCACGATCGGGTTACGCTTGCGCTTGAGAGGAGGGGATCACGGGGAAGCTCAGCCGAACCAGTGCTTGATCTTGGCGACCCAGTCGTGGAACCGGTCCATCAAGCCGAGCTGGCGGGTCGTCGCCGGAACGGCGACCGCGGTGACGGGCGCCGGCGTCGCCGCAGACGCCTGGGTCGACGGTCCCGGCGTGAGCGCCGCGCCCTTGCCTTCCAGCTCCTTGACGAACGCGTCATAGGGCAGGGCGCCGACGACTTTCTTGCCGTTGATGAAGAAGGTCGGGGTCGAATTGACGCCGTATTTCTTTTGCGCCTCGTACTCGCCCGCGACGATGCTCTTCGACAACGCGTCGTCGTTGATGCATTTATCGAATTGGGCGCCGGTGATCCCGCCCAAGAGCGCGATGCGGCGCAATTCCGGGGTCGGATCGTTGTCGACCGCCCAATTGGCTTGCTGCTGGAACAAGGTCTCGACAAAGGCGGGATAGCGATCGGGCGGCGCGCAGCGCGCGACCATCGCGGCCTTCAGGGCGTTGCGATCGAGCGGATAATCGCGGAAGACCATCTTCGCCTTGCCGGTATCGATCCATTCCGCCTTGAGTTTGGGAAAGCTGTCGACCGCGAATTCGGCGCAATGCGGGCAGGTGAGCGAGAAGAACTCGAAGATCGTGATCGGCGCGTCGGCCTTGCCGAGGATGCGATCGTCAGGCTGGATTTGCGGCACGTCGGCCCGGGCAGGCACCGCCGCCCACACCGCCCCCGCGGCCAAGAGCGCCGCAAGCGCCAACCAAATCTTACGCATGTTGTCTCTCCAGACCACTAGATGTTGATGCTAGGGCGAGTCCATTGCCGATGCAAGCGCACCCAGGCCCTGTTTCCATCGTCGTCACGGACGCGGCGCTGCCGATATCGGCCGACCGGCCAGGAGCGGCGTGCGGGTCGTTGCGGGACCATCGCCCCGCCCGC
>JBJKPV010000097.1:0-11715 GCA_046706015.1 Allostellaceae bacterium
CATTCGCTTGCAGAAATTCAACGTCGTCGAGAGGGACGGGGCGGTTTATGTCAACGTCTGACGATCGCAAGGAAAAGATCGCCGAGCTTGCGAGCGACATCGCGGCGGTCTTTGCCGAAACGATCGAAGAAGACCGCCTCGACGACATTCCGGACGCTTCGCTGGGGCAATTATTTGCGAGCGTGGTGCGGCTTTACGCAGCGAAGGCGCAAATCGGCAATCCGCCACTTCCCTTCGCCCGCAACAGCGGTATCACGCCACAGGATGTGATGATTGGCGCGACCGCGATGCTCGAAGGCGTGAACGTGCCGCTCTTCGATCTCGCTTTGTGGCAATCCTGGTCGACGGTGGGGAGACGCGTACCCGAGGACGCCGAGAGCGGCGGCTCGGACTGAGACGGAGGATCGATGCCGATGGATACCGTCAATTTCCGTGATTTGTCGGTCGAGGAATTCGACACCACCACCTTGCTCGAGCACGCGACGCAGCAAGCGATCCAGCGGCGCTACGAGGATTTTTTCATCTGCGACGTCGACGGGCATCACTACGAGACCGAATCCTTCAAATCGATCGTCGAATACATCGAAGATCCGGTCATGCGCGACCAGGCTAAGTATCAGGGCTTCGGTGGCGGCGGCGGCATAGCGGGGGGCCAGGGGAGCTACCAATCCGTCGGCGGCCGCGTGACGCGTTATCCGCGGCGCTCGAAAGAGAAGACGCCGCCCTCGCCGCATCGCGACGTCACCTTGACCAAGCGCTGGATGGACGCGATCGGCATCGACCAGCTTTGCCTCTTTCCGACGCCGATGCTCAATCTCGGCCTGACGCCGCGGGCGGAAGTCGAGGTTGCGCTGGCGCGTGCCTATAACCGCTGGCTGTGCGAGACGGTGCTGGCGCATGAGCCGCGCATCAAATCCTCGCTCTATCTGCCGATCAACGATCCCGAGGCCACCTACAAGATGGTCAAGGATTTCGGCGACAAGCAGGGTGTGATCGGCTTCACCATTTGCTCACCGCATTACAAGGCGACCTACGACAACGCCTATGTGAAGACCTATGCGTTGATCGAGGAGATGGGGCTGCCGCTCGTCTATCACGGCGCCTTCGCCTGGGGTCAGGATCAGAGCATCTCGCTCTGCAATCGCTTCCTCGCCGTCCACGCGCTCGGCTTCTCCTGGTTCAACATCCTTCACTGCACCAACTGGCTGGTGAACGGGATGCCGGAGCGCTTCCCCAAGCTGAGGACGATCTGGATCGAGAGCGGGCTCGCCTGGATCCCGTTCCTGATGCAGCGTCTCGACAATGAATGGATGATGCGCAGCTCCGAAGTGCCGCTGTTGAAGCGCAAGCCGTCGGACTACATGCGCGAGATGTACTACTCCACCCAGCCGATGGAGATGGTGCACAATCGTGAGGCGCTGGAACTGACCTTCAAGATGATCAATGCCGAGACACAGCTGCTCTACGCCTCGGACTATCCGCATTGGGACATGGATCTGCCGTCGACGATCTACGATTTGCCGTTCCTCAGCGAGACGGCCAAGCGCAACATCCTCGGCGGCAATGCCAAGCGGGTCTTCAACTTGGAGCCGGTGATCTCCGAGACCAAGGTGCGCCGCCTCGCCGCGCGCGCGGCCGAGTAGGGCGTTGCAGAGGGCGGCGGCGTGGCCGAGACCGGCCGGGCGCCATCGCGTGGCGATGGACGTGTCGCCGGTCGTCGTTTCCCGGTTTGCTTTCGTCGTGACGGGCGGGGTCGCTCTGTCACACGCAACAAGAAAGGTCGATGCGCATGGATACGGTCAGCTTTCGCGATCTGTCGGTCGCCGAGACTGACACCAAGACCCTCCTGGCCCATGCGAGCCAGCAGGGGATTCAACGCCGCTACGAGGATTTTCTCATTGTCGATGTCGACGGGCATCACTATGAGAACATGTCCTATGCCGAGATCCTCGACTATATCGAAGATCCGGTGATGCGCGATCAGGCCCGCTATCAAGGCTATGGCGGCGGCGGCATCACCTCGGCGACCTCGGGCGGCGGCTATCAGAATCTGATGGGGCGCGTGACGCGCAATCCGCGCGTCAATGCCGAGGCGACGCCGCCCACCCCGCATCGCGACATCACCTTGACCAAGCGCTGGATGGACGCGATGGGGGTCGACGTCGTCTGCCTCTTCCCGACGCCGATGCTCACCTTGGGCTTGACCCCCCGGCCCGAGGTCGAGGTCGCGCTTGCCCGCGCGTATAATTCCTGGCTCTGCGACAGGGTGCTGACGCAGGAGCCGCGCATCCGCTCGACGCTCTATTTGCCGCTCAACGACGCCGAAGCCACCTATCGCATGGTGAAGGATTTCGTCGGTCGCAAGGGCGTAGTCGGGTTCACAATCGTCTCGCCGCATTACAAGGCGATCTACGACAACGCCTTCATGAAGACTTACGCGCTCCTGGAGGAGGCGGGACTGCCGCTGGTCTTCCACGGTGCCTATGCCTGGGGCGGCGATCAAAGCCTCCAGCTCTGCAACAAGTTCATCGCCGTTCATGCACTGGGCTTCACCTGGTTCAATATCCTGCACATGACGAACTGGCTGGTGAACGGCCTGCCCGAGCGCTTCCCCAAGCTCAAGGTCTGCTGGGTCGAAAGCGGGCTGGCCTGGGTGCCGTTCCTGATGCAACGGCTCGACAATGAATGGATGATGCGCAGCTCCGAGGTGCCGCTGCTGAAGCGCAAGCCGTCGGATTACATGCGCGAGATGTATTACTCGACGCAGCCGATGGAGATGGTGAACAACAAGGAGGCGCTCGAGCTCACCTTCAAGATGATCAACGCCGAGACGCAGCTGATGTACTCCTCGGACTATCCGCATTGGGATATGGATCTGCCCTCGACGATCTATGATCTGCCGTTCCTTTCGGAGAATGCGAAGCGGAACATCTTGGGCGGCAACGCCAAGCGCGTCTTCAATCTCGAACCGGTAATGTCGGAAGCAAAGATCAAGCGGCTTGCCGCGCGTGGCGGGACACAGGCCGGCTGAACCGAACGCGACAGGAGGAAACCAAGATATGGATACGGTGAACTTCCGCGATTTGTCGATCGCCGAGATCGACACCAAGACCTTGCTGGCCCATGCCAACGAGCAGGCGGTACAGCGCCATTACGAGGATTTCCTGATCGTCGACGTCGACGGCCATCACTTCGAGACCGCGTCCTTCGCGCAGATATGCGACTACATCGAAGACCCGGTGATGCGCGATCAGGCCAAGTATCAGGGTTACGGCCTCGGCGGCATCACCTCGGCCACGGCCGGCGGCGGGTATCAGAATCTCTTGGGCCGCGTGACGCGGCGCACCAGCGGCAATCCCCACGAGAAGACGCCGCCCTCGCCGCATCGCGACGTCACCTTGACCAAGCGCTGGATGGACGCGATCGGCATCGACATCGTCTGCCTCTTTCCGACGCCGATGCTGACCCTCGGCCTGACCCCGCGAACCGACGTCGAGAACGCGCTGGCGCGCGCCTATAACCGCTGGCTGTGCGAGAACGTGCTGACGCAGGAGTCGCGCATCTGCTCGACGCTTTACCTGCCGCTGAACGATCCCGAGGCCAGCTACAAGATGGTCAAGGATTTCGCCGGCAAGAAAGGCGTGATCGGCTTTACCATCGTCTCGCCGCGCTACAAGGCGATCTACGACAACGCCTATATGAAGACCTACGCGCTGCTGGAAGAGGCCGGGCTGCCGCTCGTCTTCCACGGCGCCTATGCTTGGGGCGGCGATAAGAGCCTCGAGCTGTGCAATCGCTTCATGGCCGTGCACGCGTTGGGCTTCACCTGGTTCAACATTCTCCATATGACGAACTGGCTGGTGAACGGGTTGCCGGAGCGTTTCCCCAAGCTCAAGGTCTGCTGGGTCGAAAGCGGCCTCGCCTGGGTTCCGTTCCTGATGCAGCGTCTCGACAATGAATGGATGATGCGCAGCTCCGAAGTGCCTCTCCTGAAGCGCAAGCCGTCCGATTACATGCGCGAGATGTTCTACTCGACCCAGCCGATGGAGATGGTCAACAACAAGGAAGCCTTGGAGCTCACCTTCAAGATGATCAACGCCGAGACGCAACTCATGTACTCCTCGGACTATCCGCATTGGGACATGGATTTGCCCTCGACGATCTACGATTTGCCGTTCTTGAACGAACAGGCCAAGCGCAACATCCTAGGCGGCAATGCGCGGCGGTTCTTCAATCTCGAGCCGGTCATTTCCGAGCTGAAGACCAAGCGGCTGGCCGCGCGGACGGCGGCGGAGTAAGGATTACCCCTCTCCGCCCGCTTGCGGGGGGAGAGGGTGCGAGCAAAGCGGACAACCCGTTCGATCGCTCCTCGCGATCGAACCCTTCGGGGCCAACCGCGGAGAGCGGTTGGCCGGGTTGTCGGTGAGGTGGGCTCGGTATAATCTCCCTCTCCCCGCTTCGCGCGGAGAGGGGCAACGAAGGATCGGTTTCATGGATACGGTCAATTTCCGCGATTTGTCGGTCGAGCCGGTCGATACCAAGACGCTGCTCGCCCATGCGAACCAGCAGGCGATCCAGCGGCGCTACGAGGATTTCCTGATCGTCGACGTCGACGCGCATCACTACGAGACCGAGTCTTTCGCCCAGATCTGCAACTACATCGAGGATCCGGTGATGCGCGATCAGGCGCGTTACCAGGGCTTCGGCAGGCAAGGCATCACCTCCAATGCCGGCGGCTACCAGACCCTCGGCGGGCGCGTTCCGCGCAACGAGGGCTGGCGCAACGAAAAGACGCCGGCGACCCCGCATCGCGACATCACCCTGACCAAGCGGTGGATGGATGCGATGGGCGTCGACATCTCCTGCATGTTCCCGACACCGATGCTGTTCCTCGGCACGACGCCCCGGACCGAGGTCGAGGTCGCGCTGGCGCGCGCCTATAACCGCTGGCTCTGCGAGGAGGTGCTGGCGCACGAGCCGCGCATCAAGTCGACGCTCTATCTGCCGTTCAAGGATCCCGAGGCCTGCTACAGAATGGTCGAGGAATTCGGCGACAAGAAAGGCGTCATCGGCTTCACCGTCGTCTCGCCGCATTACAAGAGCGTGCACGACAACGCCTTCATGAAGACGTGGCGCGCGATGGAAGAGCGCGGCCTTACCCTTGTCTTCCACGGTGCCTATGCCTGGGGCGAGGATCAGAGTCTCTCCCTCTGCAACAAGTTCATCGGCGTCCACGCGCTGGGCTTCGTCTGGTTCAACGTCATCCATCTCACTAACTGGCTGGGGAACGGCCTGCCCGAGCGCTTCCCCAAGCTCAAGGTCTGCTGGATCGAGAGCGGGCTCTCATGGATCCCGTTCCTGATGCAGCGCCTCGACAATGAGTGGATGATGCGCAGCTCCGAGGTGCCCTTGCTCAAGCGCAAGCCTTCGGATTACATGCGCGAGATGTTCTACTCGTCGCAGCCGATGGAGATGGTGAACAACAAAGAGGCGCTCGAGCTTACCTTCAAGATGATCAATGCGGAGACGCAGCTGATGTATGCGTCGGATTACCCGCATTGGGATATGGATCTGCCCTCGACGATCTACGATCTGCCGTTCCTCTCCGAGCAGGCCAAGCGCAATATTCTCGGCGGTAACGCCAAGCGCGTCTTCAATCTCGAGCCGACCCTGTCGGAGACGAAGATCAGGCGTCTGGCGCAATCGGCGGCGCAATAGGGCCGCGTCCTGTCGCGATAGCGCGAAAGCGCCATTTGCCCTCCGCCCTCCGCCGCCCTTAAGATCGGCTCAAACGCCGGCCTTGGCCGGGAGGGGAGGGCCCATGGATACGCTTGAGGACATCCAATTCCGCGATCTCGCGGTCGAGGCGTTCGACACTTCGACCTTGCTCGCCCATGCGCGCCAACAGGCGGAACAGCGGCGCTACGAGGATTTCCCGATCGTCGATGTCGATGGTCATCATCTCGAGACGATCTCCTACGCCCAGATCGTCGGGTACATCGAAGACCCGGTGCTGCGCGACCAGGCGCGCTATCAGGGCTATGGCAGCGGCGGCATTACCGCCCCGACCGGCTCCTATCAGGATCTCACCGGCCGCGTCACGCGCCGCGACGGCCGCGCACCCGAGAAATTCCCCGCCGGCACGCATCGCGACATCGCTTATACCAAGCGCTGGATGGATGCGATCGGCATCGATCAGGTGCTGCTCTTTCCGACGCCGATGCTGGGTCTGCCTTTCACGCCGCGGCCCGAGGTCGAGGTCGCGATGGCGCGCGCCTATAATCGCTGGCTGTGCGAGCGCATCCTCGCCGAAGAGCCGCGCATCAAGGCCTCGCTCTATCTGCCGGCGAGCGACGCCGAAGCGATGCATAAGGTCGTGAAGGATTTCGCAGGAACCAAGGGCGTGGTCGCCTTCACCTTCCTGACCCCACGCTTCAAGCCGGTCTACGACAATTCCTTCATCAAGACCTATGCGCTGATGGAAGAGATGGGCTTGCCCCTCGTCTTCCATGCCGGCCTGTGGTGGGGGCGCGATCGGTCGATGAACCTCTGCAACCGCTTCATCGCGGCGCATGCGCTGGGTTTCTCTTGGTCGTCGATCCTCCATTGCACGAATTGGCTGGTCAACGGGATGCCGGAGCGTTTCCCCAAGCTCAAGACCATCTGGGTCGAAAGCGGGCTGGCGTGGATTCCGTTCCTGATGCAGCGGCTCGACAATGAATGGATGATGCGAAGCTCCGAAGTCCCGCTCTTGAAGAAGAAGCCCTCCGACTATATGCGCGAGATGTATTATTCCTCGCAGCCGATGGAAATGGTGAACAACCGCGAGGCGCTCGAGCTCACCTTCAAGATGATCAACGCCGAGACGCAGCTCTGCTATTCCTCCGACTATCCGCATTGGGATACGGACCTGCCCTCGACGATCTACGATCTGCCGTTCCTGTCCGCCGGCGCCAAGCGCAACATCTTGGGCGGCAACGCGCTGAAGCTCTTCCAGCTCGCGCCCGACCTCGCCGATTGGAAGCTGAAGCGCCGCGCGGCGCGGCAAGCGGCCGAGTGAGGCGCGCCGTTGCAAGCCGGCGCGGGCGCGCCCATCTCCTGAGGGACGCGCGACGGCGCCAGGCAAGTTGCTGAAAGCAAAGAGAAAATATCAAAATTACGAAACAAAGCCAATTTCGGCTGGGATAACAAAGCGTTCGTGAAAAAAGAGGGGCTCCTGCCATGAAGCTCAATGCCGCCATCGCCGAAATCCTCAAGCGCGAGGGCGTAACCGATCTCGTCTGCTATCCGCGCAACGGTTTGATCGAGGCGGCGGCCGAGGCCGGCATCCGTCCGATCCTCGTGCGCCAGGAGCGCACCGGCGTGCACATGGCCGATGCTTTGGGCCGCGTCACGTGCGGCGACCGCGTCGGCGTCTTCGCCATGCAGCAGGGGCCGGGCACCGAGAACGCTTTCGGCGGCGTCGCGCAGGCCTTCGCCGAATCCGTTCCGCTGGTCGTGATCCCGGCGGGCCATGCCCGCGCTCAGGCCGGCGTCAGGCCCAATTTCAGCGCCGCGGTCAATTTCCGCAACGTCACCAAATCGGTCGAGCAAGTGACCGTGCCATCGGCGGTGCCCGATGCGATGCGCCGCGCCTTCACTCAGGCGAAGAACGGCAGGCCGGGCCCGGCCATGGTCGAGGTGCCGGTCGATCTCTGGAACGAAGAGGTGCCCGAGCCGCTGGTCTATGAGAAGACGCCGCGCCTCAAATTTGGCCCTGATCCGCGCGCGGTTTCTTCCGTCGCCGAGGCGCTACTCGCGGCCGAGCGTCCCGTCATCTTCGCCGGTCAGGGCGTTCACTATGCCCGCGCCTGGCCACAGCTCCAGGCCTTGGCCGAGCTTTTGGAAGCGCCGGTTGGGACCAGCAATCCGGGCAAGTGCGCCTTCGACGAGACGCACCCGCTCGCGCTGGGCGCGGGCAGCACGACGCATTCGAAGCAATTCCACCGCATGCTGCAAAAGGCGGATCTGATTTTCGGGGTGGGGTGCAGCTGGACGGCGACGCCCTTCAACATGCAGATGCCCAAGGGCAAGAAGATGGTGCATCTGACGCTCGATCCCGCCGACATCAACAAGGACATCGCGAGCCATCTCGCGCTGGTCGGCGATGCGGGGCTTGCGCTCGATGCGCTGCTTGCGGAGCTACGAGATCGGCTTCACGGCAAGCCGCGCGGGCGCCTCGCTGCAGTGACGGGCGAGATCCGCGGACTCAAGGAGGAATGGCTCGGACAATGGATGCCGCGGCTGACTTCCAATTCGGCGCCGCTCTCGCCCTATCGCGTGATCTGGGACCTGATGCACACGGTCGATGTCGCCAACACGATCGTCACGCATGATTCGGGCAGCCCGCGCGACCAGCTCGTGCCGTTCTGGGTCACCAAGACGCCGCGCTCCTATATCGGCTGGGGCAAGAGCACGCAGCTGGGCTATGGGCTCGGCCTCGCGATCGGTGCCAAGCTCGCCGCGCCCGAGAAGCTTTGCATCAATGTCTGGGGCGACGCCGCGATTGGATTTACGGGTATGGATATCGAGACGGCGGTGCGCGCGAAGCTGCCGATCCTCTCGATCCTCATGAACAATTCGGTGATGGCGGCCGAGCTCAACGTGATGAAATACTCGACTGAGACTTATCACTCGACGGATATCGGCGGCAATTACGCCGATTTCGCGCGGTCCCTCGGCGCCTGGGGCGAGCGCGTGACCGAGCCCAGCGCAATCGTGCCGGCAATCAAGCGCGCGGTCGAAAAGACCAAGGAGGGCACGACCGCCCTCCTCGAATTCATCACCGAGCGTCAGAGCCCGCGCTCATCCGAGGCCTGACGGCACGCGGATTTGCGCGGGCTCTGGCGCAGTAGGTCCGCGCTAGTCGCGCTGCATGATGACGGTGCCGGAGATCTCCTCGATGCGGTCGACCCGCACCAGGACGGCGGCGCCTTTCTTCTCCGGATCGGGCTTGCGCTCCGCCTCCGGGATCAGCTCCCACACCTTGTCGCGGTCGGCACCGCTCGTCAGCACACTCGCGTCGCCATAAAAGCGGATGATGCCGGCGCGATAGGGGATTTCCTTCATCCGCGCGGTGTTGCGGTAATAGATGGCGATATGCGGGTTCTCGTTGACCCGCTGCAAGGCGCTGCGCTGGCTGCGCTCCCAATAGCAGAGCGTGTCGTCATTGAAGACGACCACGCTGCCCTTGGGGCTGATCTGCGGATGGCCGTCCTTCGTCGCCGTGCCGACGAGGCAGGGCGTCCCATCGGCCAGCGCCGAATTTAGCAGGCTGCGCATCAGCTCCGTCATCTTGATCATTTCCACTTCCCCTTCTTGGTTGGGCGGGCCGTTTGGGCTGATGCCGTTCGGGCCGCGTCGGCGCGCCAGATTGCGGGATGGGCGCGGCCTATTCAAGCCGCAGCCGCTGGGCCAACATCCTCGCCCCCCCCTTTGGCGGTGCGGCAGGCGGGCAGGGCAGTTCCAGCGCGGCCGCGCCGGGGCGGGAGGGTTGAGCGCCTGGGGCCGGCGTGTAATAAAGAGCCGTCGTGATTGCTCAATCTTTTCCGCCGATCGGGCCTTGGACGAGGCGCGGCATTTTGTCGCGCCGAGTGCCCTGTGGCGATGCCACATCCGCCTCGCGAGGGCACGCATGAAAGCGGCGGAATTCGATTACGCGCGCGCCACCTCGGTCGCGGAGGCGTGCCGTCTGCTCGACGGCGCGAGTGGCGACGGCAAGATCATCGCCGGCGGACAGACGCTCGTGCCGATGCTGGTCATGCGCCTCGCCCGGCCGACGCTCGTCGTCGATATCGCCGCGATCCGCGAGCTGCAGGGAATTTCCGACGACGGCGATGCGATCGCGATCGGCAGCGCCACGCGCCAAGCCGATGCGCTCGCCGACGCGACCTTGCGTCGCCGTTTGCCTTTGCTGGTGAAGGGGCTGGCGATGGTTGGTCATCCGCAGACGCGCAATCGCGGCACCATCGGTGGAAGCCTCGCCAATGCCGATCCGGCCGCCGAGATCGGGCTGGTGGCGCGCACCCTCGGTGCCGAGCTCACGGTGCAGTCCAGCAAAGGCGAGCGTGTCATTCCGATCGACGACTTCTTTCTCGGCGCGATGACGACTGGGCTCGGCTCCGAGGATTGCCTGACGCGCATCCGTTTTCCCGTTTGGGCCGATCAAGGACGGCTCGGCACGGGCTTCGAGGAAATGAGCGTGCGGCGCAGCGATTTCGCACTGGTCGCGGCGTCGTGCCAGCTCGTCATGGATGCGAGTGGCGTCTGTCGCCGGCTCGCGCTCGGCATCGGCGGCGCCGAGGCGGTCCCGCGCCGCATCGATGAAGCAGGCAAGTATCTCGTCGGTACGCGGCTCGAGACCGCCGATATCGAGAAGGCGGCGCGCGAGGTCGAAGCCGCGATCGAGCCGCTCGCCGATGTGCACGCTTCGGCGGATTATCGGCGCCGCGTCGCCGGCGCGCTCGCCGCGCGCGTGATCGCGGCGGCTCGCAACGAGGCGATGAGCGCAAAGGCCTGACATGTCGCAGCACGAGATCTCGCTCACCGTCAATGGCCGCCCTTATCAGGGACGCGTGCCGGCGCGCCAAACCCTGGTCGATTTTCTGCGCGACGAACTCCGCCTTACCGGAACGCATACGGGATGCGAGCACGGCGTGTGCGGCGCCTGCTCGATCCTGCTCGACGGGCGCCCGATTCGCTCCTGCCTGATGTTCGCCGTGCAGGCCGACGGCGCGACGATCACGACGGTCGAGGGCTTGGCGCCGGAGCCGGGCGCGTTGAGCGTGCTCCAGGACTGCTTCTGGGAGACGCATGCCTTGCAATGTGGCTTCTCTGTACGCCCGGCATGCTGATCGCGGCGCATGTGCTCCTGATGAAAGAGGCGGCGCCCTCGGAGGAAGATATCCGCGAGGCGATCGGCGGAAATCTCTGCCGTTGCACCGGGTACAAACAGATCGTCGAAGCGGTGAAGCTCGCCGCCGAGCGCTTGAGCGGTCTCAACCAACCGGCGCAGCGCCATGAGTGAGTCAGGCTTCCGTTATATCTCGAAGAAGCGCCGTCCCAAGGAGGATCGCCGCTTCCTCGCCGGCTCCGGCCGCTATGTTGCCGATGTGGCGCTTCCCGGCATGCTCCATGTCGCGCTGGTGGCGAGCCCTTATCCTTTCGCGCGCATCCGCGGCATCGATGCCAAGGCCGCCCTCGCTTTGCCCGGCGTCCGCCTGGTCGTGAGCGGCGCCGATCTCGCCGCCGCGACCGAACCGATGATGAGCGGACTCGATGCGCCGAAGCTGCGCCGCTATCCGCTCGCGCACGGCCTGACGCGCTATGTCGGCGAATGGGTCGCGGCTGTGGTCGCCGGGAGCCGCGCCGTGGCCGAGGATGCGGCGGAGCTCGTCGAGGTCGACTATGAGCCGCTCACGCCTGTGATCGATCCCGAAAAGGCGATCCTGCCCAATGCGCCGATGGTTCATCCCGATCACGGCTCGAACGTGCTGTTCCGGCACAAATGGGTTTGGGGTTCGGTCGAGGAAGATTTCACCGCAGCGGACCAAACGCTCTCCTTGCGTGCGCGCTGGCATCGCAGCTCGACCGTGCCGATCGAGACTTTCGGCGTCGTCGCCAGCTGGAACCATTCGAACCAGCTGCTCGATGTCTGGGCTTCGATCCAGATGCCGA
>JBJKPV010000098.1:0-5747 GCA_046706015.1 Allostellaceae bacterium
TCAGCCCGATGCCGAGGAAGGCGATGCGCTCGGTCATGCTACTATCCTTTTCTCAGTACCGGTCATTGCACGCGCGCGCGAGGCCGGCGTCAACCCGGAGGAAATGCCATGCCCGACGACGCGACCAAGAAGCCCCTGCGCAGCACCGCGTGGTTCGGCCATCAGGACCGCGAGGGCTTCAATCATCGCGCCTGGATGCGCAATCAGGGCCTGCCCACGCATCTCTTCGACGGGCGGCCGGTGATCGGCATCTGCAACACCTGGTCGGAGCTGACGCCCTGCAACGCGCATTTCCGCCGCATCGCCGAGCACGTGAAGCGCGGCATCTACGAGATGGGCGGCTTCCCCTTGGAATTTCCGGTGATGAGCCTGGGCGAGACCCTGATGCGGCCCACCACCATGCTCTATCGCAACCTCGCCAGCATGGATGTCGAGGAATCGATCCGCGCCAATCCGCTGGACGGGCTGGTGCTGCTGGTCGGCTGCGACAAGACCACGCCGGCCTTGATGATGGGGGCGGCAAGCTGCGACCTCCCCGCGATCGTGGTTTCGGGCGGGCCGATGCTCGATGGCAAGTTCCGCGGCAAGGATATCGGCTCGGGCACCGATGTCTGGGCGATGAGCGAGCAGGTCCGCGCCGGAAGCTTGAGCCTGGCCGATTTCATGGAGGCCGAGGCGTGCATGTCGCGCTCGGCCGGGCACTGCATGACCATGGGCACGGCCTCCACCATGGCGAGCATGGTCGAGGCGCTGGGCATGGGGCTGCCAGCCAACGCCGCGATCCCGGCGGTCGATTCGCGGCGCTATGTCCTGGCGCATATGGCGGGACGACGCATCGTCGAGATGGTGCGCGAAGACCTTCGCATGTCGAAGATCCTGACGCGCGACGCTTTCGAGAACGCCATTCGCGTCAACGCCGCGATCGGCGGCTCGACCATCGCGATCGTGCATTTGCTCGCGATCGCCGGCCGCGTGGGCGTGAAGCTGGAGCTCGAGGATTTCGACCGGTTGGGCCACGACATGCCGCTGCTGGTCGATCTCCGTCCCTCGGGGCGCTTCCTGATGGAGGAGTTCTTCTATGCCGGCGGCTTGCCGGCGGTGATCGCCGAGCTGGGCGGGCTTTTGCATCGCGACGCGCTCACCGTCACCGGCAAGAGCCTCGGCGAGAACAACGAAGGCGCGCCGTGCTGGAGCCGCGAGGTGATCCGGCCGCTGCAGCACCCGTTGCAAGAACACGCCGGCATTGCCGTGCTGCGCGGCAATCTCTGTCCCGACGGCGCGGTGATCAAGCCCTCGGCGGCGACGCAAGCGCTCTTGAAGCATCGCGGCCGCGCCGTCGTCTTCGAGACGATCGAGGATTTCAAGGCGCGGATCGACGATCCCGCGCTCGATATCGACGAGAGCTGCGTCATGGTGCTGAAAGGCGCCGGGCCCAAGGGCTATCCGGGCTTCCCCGAGCTCGGCAATCTGCCGCTGCCCAAGAAGGTCTTGAAGAAGGGCATCACCGACATGGTGCGGATCTCGGATGCGCGCATGAGCGGCACCGCTTATGGCGCGGTCGTGCTCCATGTCTCGCCGGAATCAGCCGCGGGCGGCACGCTCGCGCTGGTGAAGGACGGCGATCCTATCGAGCTCGATGTCGAAAAGCGGCGGCTGCATTTGGATGTGAGCGAGCAAGAGCTGGTTCAAAGGCGCGCAAAATGGAAGCCACCTGCACCGCATAGCGATCGCGGCTGGGTCAAGCTCTATACCGAGCATGTGATGCAGGCGCATCAGGGCTGCGATCTCGATTTCCTCGTCGGCAAGAGCGGCGCCGCGGTGCCGCGGCCGGCGCATTGAGGCTTCCGTGAGGACAAGCGGAGCGTCCGGCGCGTTAACTCCGTTCGGCTTCTTCGAGAAGCCAAGGCACTGTTTCGCAGATAAACTCCAATTCTACGACGGGTAATCCTTTGAGGCTCGACAACCTTGGCGCCGTCGCCCGACACATCCAAGCCATGAAACCGATCCCGAACTCAACGACTGGAAAATCTCCGGTTTGATCTAGAGTGCCGACGAAGTGATACCAGCCGCCGTAGTTATGACGCCCAGGCGCGAGCTGAGCGTTGTGATAAGCTTCCGCTTCCTTGTTAGGGTCAATTCCCAACTCCTCAAGCAGCGCGAGGAATTCCGGCGGAAATATGGTGGCACGTGCGTTTCGAAAATTTCTGCACCAGGCGCAATCGCACGTATCGGCTCCGCCTCGTTCAGCCTGACGATAGGCCCTAATCGTTGCGTCGCGATCGACGCTATAGATCCACTGCCCAAAGCTAGGCACGGTTGTTCACCTCATTAGCCGATCTCACCGAACCGCGTGGCAAACTACTCTTCAATCGGCATCTTCCGTTTGAGCCAATCGAGGGTGATCGCGAGCAGGGTCGGATCGCCCGAGCCGAAATGGTTTTGGCTCTCGGTGATATGCGCCTCGCAATTGGCGCCGGCAGCCTTGGCCATCGATTCCGTTTCCGAGGCCGGCACGACCGCATCCGCGCGCGGGTGAATGAGGAGGAGCGGGCGCGGCGCGATCTCGCGGATCGTGTCCTCGGGGTTGAATCGGAGCATGCTCATCGCGGTCTCGGCGGTGAATTCCATGGTCGCGCCCGGCGGCAGCCCGGCGCGGTTGCTCTCCGGAATGAAGACGATGTCGAAGCGGTTGAGCATGACCGAGCGCCCGGTCGTTTCCTTGGCGCGCTTGGCGTCATCGAGGCGCTTCGAAAAGGCCTGCCACGCGGCGTCGTCGCGATATTGAAAGCGAAAGCGCCGCTCGCCCTTGCCGATCGCGCCATTGGCGGCGCAGAGTTTCAGGCGCTTGTCCTTGGCCGCGACATAGAGCGCGACCGAGCCGCCGAGGCTCGCGCCGATGACGCCGATGCGCGCGGGGTCCACCTCTGCTCGCGTCTCGAGGAAGTCGATGGCGCGGCGCAGATCGCTTGCTTCTTCGAGGCAGATGACGCTGGCACGCTCGCCTTCGCTCTGGCCGCAGCCACGGAAATCGATGCGCAGCACGACATAGCCGGCGTCAGCGAGCGCTTGCGCCAGCTCGGGATGGCCGGCGCCGCGGCAAGAGCCGCCAAAGCCGTGGCAGAGGATGATCGCGGGCAAGGGCTTCGCTGCGCCCTCGGGAACATGGAGCACGCCTTTGAGCGTGAGCCCGTCCGATGAAAAGCCGATCGCTTGTTCCATGATGGTCTTATCCTTTTGGATCGCGCTTGCCGAAGCGCGTGCCGTAATCGATCGGCAGCACCTCGCCGGTGATGAGATCCGGCCCGTCGATGAACCAGCACACCATCTGCGCGATGTCCTCGGCGAAGGCGGTCTTGCCCACGGGCGTGATCTTCGCCATCTCGACGACGCGCTCGTTGAAGCGCTGCTCGCCGAGCAAGTTCTTCATCCAGCGCGTGGCGACGAAGCCCGGCGCCACCGCGTTGACGCGGATCGTAGGCGCCAATTGGCGGGCCAAGGCAATGGTCATGGAATTAAGCGCGCCTTTGGAGGCGCCGTAAGCAATCGAGCTGCCTTCGCCGTCGAGCGCGCCCAAGGCCGAGACGTTGACGACCGCGCCATTCCCCTGTTTTTTCATCTGTGGCACCACCGCACGGATCATCTGATAGGTGCCGACCACGTTGACCGCATAGATATCGAGGAAGTCGGGCCCGTTGAGCGCCTCGAGATCGCCCGGCCGCGCGGGCTTGGTCCTGCCGGCGCAGTTGACGAGCGCGTCGATCCGGCCCCAGCGCGCGATCGCGGCTTGGGCCATGCCGCGGCACGCCGCATCATCGGCGATGTCCGCTTGATGGAGCAGCACCTCGACGCCGAAGCCGCGGCAGGCAGAAGCCGTCTCCTCGGCCTCGGCGCGGCTCTTGGTATAGTTGACCACGACCTTGCAGCCTTTCGATGCCAAGAGCTTCGCGGTCTCGGCGCCGATGCCGGTGGCGGAGCCCGTGACGATGGCGACGCCGTCCTTGATGTTCACCCGATCCTCCCTTTTTCGAACGCTGGCGCCGAGTGTGGCGCGCCGCGGCCGTGCTCGTAAAGCCTTCCGGCTTGCGCGCCGCGCGGGTGCGGCTTAGAGAGCGCCCAATGCCGGCACGGCGTTCGAGGGAGGAGCATGGGAATGGCCGATCTTCAGCTCAGTATCGCGATGCAGCCCAACGGGCGCTCGCGCCCGGTCCTCGATGGCCGCATGAAGCCTGAGGGGATCGAGCTGCAATTCACCGCGCTTCACCCGTCGGAAATTTTCTGGCGTCAGCTGCGCTTTCAGGAATTCGACGTCTCGGAGATGTCGATGTCCTCGCTTTTGATCTCGATCGCCAACGGCAATCGCGACTGGGTGGCGTTTCCGGTCTTTACCACGCGGCGCTTCTTCCATACCGGCATCTGGGTGCGCAACGACCGCGGCATCGAAAAGCCCGCGGACCTCAAGGGCAAGCGCGTGGGCGTGCCCGAATATCAGCAGACCGCGGCGCTGTGGGGGCGCGGCGTGCTGCAACATGAATGGGGCGTGTTGCCCACCGATATCGAATGGTTCATGGAGCGCACGGAAGAGATCAGTCATGGCGGCGCGACCGGCTTTCGCCCGCCACCGGGGCTCAAATTCAACCGCATCCCGGCGAATGACAGCATCGGCGCTATGCTCTTGGACGGCAGGCTCGACGCGGCCCTGCACTATCTCGCCGGAAACAACGTGGTCGATCGCAGCCGGGCCAACCTCGAAGATCACAAGGAGGTGCGGCTGCTCTTCGCCGACCAAGCGGAAGAGGCTCGGCGCTATTTCGCCAAGACGGGTCTTTTCCCGATCAATCACGCGATGGTGGTGCGGCGCTCGATCGCCGAGCGCCATCCCTGGGTCGTGCTCAACCTCTACAACGCGTTCCTCGCGGCCAAAGATCGTTGGCTCGCCTCGGTGAGCGAGGCGGCGCAATCGCATCTTCTCTTGGGGCTGCTGCCGCCGGAGGCGGGGACGGCTCTGCGCAGCGATCCGTTCCCCTACGGCGTCGTCGCCAATCGCAAGGTGCTCGAGACGATTGCGCAATATTCGCACGAACAAGCGTTGACCCCGCGCATGCTGCGGCTCGACGAGATCTTCCCGGCCAACACAATGGCGCTCTGAAGCGGCGAGGCGGCCCCGGCTTGCGTTTTCCACTTTGCTTCGCACGACGCCGGCGGCCTCGATTGCGTCGCCGGCTGAGCTACGCGCCTACGCCGCGCAGCTCAGGACGAACGGCATGCCGAGACAGAGAAGCTTGGCGACGGATATGATCCAGCCCGTGAAGGCCTCGATGGCCGGTCGCCTGGCGCGTTCCCCCACGTGAACAAGGTAATAGCCGTAGCCCGGCAGCGACAGCTCGTGCGCGCGCACCAGCGCTCCGTTTTTCAGCTCTTGTCCGACGAGGATGTCGCTGCAAATCGCGATGCCCTGGCCGGCGATGACGGCTTCGATCGCGTGCGATTCCTCGCGAAAGTTCAAATCCCAGACTCGTGTCGCCTCCGGGAAATCGGGATCGACGGACCGCGCGGTCGCCAGCCAAAGCCGCCAATCGGGCGTCGACGGGTCGGCCCGCATCCATTCGAATTGGATCAGCGGATAATCCAGCAGATCGGCGGCGCGCCGGATCTTCTTGCCCTTAGCCAGTAAGCCGGGGCTGCACACCGGGAAATAGGTCTCGCGCATGATTTCCTGCGCCGCGACGCCGATGGGCACGCTGCGGGCG
>JBJKPV010000099.1:0-5947 GCA_046706015.1 Allostellaceae bacterium
CCTCGATCTTGAGCGGCGGCGCAAGGCGATCGATACCCTGGTGGTGGAGCGAATTGACCGTGAGCGAACCGGTGCCGGCGATCTGCTCGAGCATGCCGCCAGGCGTCAGCTCGACGCCATGCGCGCAGTGAGCGTAGCGCGCCTCGACCGTGTCGAGCTTGGGCGCACGATGATCGAGCCGGCCGGGCAGTTCGTGCACCCGCTGATGCAGCGATCCGCCGAGCGCGACGTTCAGCTCCTGAATACCGCGACATATCGCCAAAACCGGGAGATTGGCCCGAATTGCCGCTCGCAATAGTGGCAGAATGATGCCGTCCCGCGCCGGATCATGCAGCGTGTTCGGCTGGCTCGGCACACCTTCATAGTGGTGTGGCTCGACATTCGAGGGCGAGCCCGGAACGAGCAAGCCGTCGAGCCGTGGCACGACCGCTTCGGCCGTCGTGGCATCGCCTTCGGCCGGGACGAGGAGCGGCATCCCGCGGCAGCCCTGGACGACCACATCGACATATTTCTTCACCACCGCATGCGCTGCGTTGCCACCGCTGGGCGTGATGATCTCGCGCCGACAGCATTGGATGCCGATCATGGCGATGGCGGAAGGTTGCTCCTCAAGGCTGACGGACGATGTCGGAGCGGCGACGAGGGACGACATGGAAAAACGATGGACCCGGGATGGTGCCGTTGCAAGCAAAGTAAAAGCAGAGCTGCTTAACGCCGCGCTAATGCCTCGCCGATAGGCGCGCGCAAGCCCAATTCACCCGTTGTCGCGGGCGGTGGGCGGGCGCGGATCGGTCCAATAGAAAAGCTGGGGGTTGAGCGGCAGCCCGTATTGCGGATTGTCGAGCGTGACGGTGACCGTCTTTTGCTGGGCATCGAGCAGATGCCATTTCCGGAGTTCGAGTGGATTGTCGCTCAAGATGAGGGTGGCCTTGCCGAGATCGGGATTCTTGGTCTCGGTCACCGTGACCCGCACCACGTCGGAGGCGTGCTGGAGATCGTCCACAGTGAGATCGCCGCCGAAGGTGACGTTGTCCTGGAGGAGAAACCAGGCCGGCGTGTCCTTGAGATCGAAAAAGCTGACCTGCTCGAGATTCTTATCGTAGTACCAGATCCGGCCCCCGGTCGCGACCAGAAGGATCGAGACGGGCGGATCGTATTCGACCCGCATATGGCCGGGGCGCGAGATATAGATCGTGCCGGTCGCGATCCCGCCATTGCCTGCGATCTGTTCGAACCGCGAGCGCAAGGTGTGGATACCGTTGAGGTAGTCCTGCACCCGCTTCAGATCGGCCCGATCCGCCGCCGTCAGCGCGGCCCGCGCGCGCATGGGCGCGAGGCCGAAAGCGACCAAGACGGGCGCGGCAGCGACGAGGGCGCGGCGGGAAACCACGATGCCTGATGAAATCTTTTTCATTCCTCGTCGATGTTCCGGCCTAGCACTTCGCGCTTGCCGACATGGTTGGCCGGGCTCACGACGCCCTCGCTCTCCATGCGCTCGATGATGCGCGCGGCGCGGTTGTAGCCGATCTGCAGATGGCGTTGCACGAAACTGGTTGAAGCCTTGCGCTCGCGGCACACCAACGCCACAGCTTGATCGTAGAGCTGATCTCCCGAGCCGACCGACTCCGCGCCGAAGCTCATGCCCGGCTCGTCGTCCTCGTCCTCGGTCACCTCCTCGATATAGGTGGGCGGGCCGCCATTCTCCTTCAAGAAGCGCACGACGCGCTCCACCTCCTCGTCCGAGACGAAGGGCCCATGAACGCGCGTGATCCGACCGCCCCCGGCCATGAACAGCATGTCGCCCCTGCCCAGAAGCTGCTCCGCGCCGGCCTCGCCGAGAATCGTGCGGCTGTCGATCTTGGAAGTGACCTGGAAGCTGATACGGGTCGGGAAGTTGGCCTTGATCGTGCCAGTGATGACGTCGACCGAAGGTCGCTGCGTCGCCATCACGATATGAATGCCGGCAGCGCGTGCCATCTGCGCCAAGCGCTGTACCGCGGCCTCGATGTCCTTGCCAGCGACCAGCATCAGATCCGCCATCTCGTCGACGACGACGATGATGAGCGGCAAAGGCGTCGAGGCAAGGGGCTGCTCTTCGAACATCGGCCGACCGGTCTCCTCGTCGAATCCCGTTTGCACCCTGCGCTTCAGCACCTCGCCGCGCGCCTTGGCCTCGGCTAATCGTTGATTGTAGCCCTCGATATTGCGCACGCCGAGCTTCGACATGGCGCGATAACGGTTCTCCATCTCGCGCACCGTCCATTTGAGCGCGACCACCGCCTTGCGCGCCTCGGTGACGACCGGCGCGAGCAAATGCGGAATGCCGTCATAGACCGACAATTCGAGCATCTTGGGATCGATCATGATGAATTTGCATTGGTCCGGCGGCATGCGATAGAGGATCGAGAGGATCATCGTGTTGATGCCGACTGACTTGCCCGAGCCGGTCGTGCCCGCGATCAGCAAATGCGGCATGCGCGCGAGATCGGCGATCACCGGCGTGCCGCCGATATCCTTGCCGAGCACGAGCGCGAGCTTCGCCGCCGTGCGTTCGTAATCCTCCGAGGCAAGCAGCTCGCGCAGATAGACGACCTCGGCGCGCGCGTTGGGCAGTTCGATGCCGATGACGTTGCGACCGGGAATGACCGCGACACGCGCCGAGATGGCGCTCATCGAGCGCGCGATGTCGTCGGCGAGGCCGATGACACGCGAGGCCTTGATGCCCGGCGCGGGCTCGAGCTCGTAGAGGGCCACCACCGGTCCTGGCCTGACCTTGACGATCTGGCCCTGGATGCCGAAATCGGCAAGCACGGTTTCGAGTAGGCGCGCATTCTGCTGCAAGGCATCGGCGCTGATTTCGGCGAAACGCGAGGGCGTCACTTCGTTGAGCATCTCGAGGGGCGGCAGCAAATGCTCGCCCGTCGGCTCAAGATCGAGCAAGGCCTGACGCTGAGCCTCGCGCTTCTTGGCGCGGCGCGGCACGTCGATCTGAGCGACGCGCTTCGCTTTCGGTTCAGTTACCTCCTCATCGCTCTCTTCCACCTCCTCGACGACGGCATGCCGGGCGGTGAGACGCGGCTCGCGCCGACGCTGGTAAGCGCCGCCGAGCGTGGCGTTCTCGGCCTGCTCGCCCTGCCAGAAGGCCGTGTACCAGGACGCAAGCGCCGCCCGGCTCCGCGCCCAAAGCGCGCCGACGCTCCGGACGCGGGTACGCTCCGCCTGACGCGCGCCCGGCCGGCGCTTATCGGCGGTGCGTGGGACAAGGTTGAGCGACGACCAGCCGAGGAGGTAGATCAGCAACAAGGTGACGAGCAGCGCCGCAGCCATCGCCGAGAGCGGCGGCGCCACGTTGATATGGGCGAAGCCGTCGCGGCCGATCTTGCCGACCACGCCGCCGAGCCCGACTTTGAGCGGCCAACCCGCGTACGGCGGCACAATCGCGATTGCGGTGGCGCCGGCGAGCAACAGAAACGGCAGCAGAATCGCCTTGAACCAAAGCCGCTTGAGGCCGCGGCTGATGACCAGGCGCGCGGCCCAGTCGAGCAGCACCAGGGGCAGGAGCCAGGCGGCGAGGCCGACCGTCTGCAGCAGCGCGTCGGAAACCTGCGCGCCCGCCAGGCCCATCGCGTTGTTGACGATCGCGCTGATCGATTGGTTCCAGGACGGATCGCCGCGATCGTGAGTCGCAAGCGCGACGAGTAGCCACATACCGGCCGCGAGCAGCGCGAATCCCGCAAGCAACGCCAAGGCGCGCCGCCAAGCCGGCGATGAGGAGGAGATCGAAGCCTTGCGACCGGCATCGGTGATGCTTGCCATGAGTTTCCTCGCTTCAGAGAACGCGCAGCAGGCGGTGCATGCCGGCCTCGATGGTCGCGTCGTCATGGACGAGCGCGACTCGGATATAGCGCTGGCCGGGATTTTCCCGGCCCGGATTGGTGCGCGACGTATAGGCGCCGGGCAGCACGCGCAAGGCCGCGTCGCGCCACAAGGTCAGCGCCGCGCGCTCACCGTCCTCGACGTCGAGCCAGAGGAAAAAGCCGCCAGCGGGACGATAGAAGCCATAGCGCGCGCCGATCAGATTTTCCGCAATGTCGAATTTCCGGCGGTAGAGCGTGCGATTGGCCTCGACATGGGTCTCCTCGGCCCAAAGCGCAATTGCCGCTTCCTGAATCGGCAACGGCACTTGCGCGCCGGCATAGGAGCGCAGATGCGCGAAGCGCTCGATGAGGCGCGCATCGCCGGCAACGAAGCCGCAGCGCATGCCCGCAGCGTTGGAGCGCTTAGACAGCGAGTGAAAGACCAGAACATTGTCGAGCCTGCCGTCGAGTTGCACGCAGGCCTCGAGCGCGCCTGGCGGCGGCGCACGGTCATAGAGCTCGCAATAACACTCATCCATCGCGAGCACGAAGTCATAGTCGCGCGCCAGCGCGATCGCCTTCTTCAGATACGCCATATCGGCGATCGCGCCTTGCGGATTGGCCGGGCTACAGAGATAGAACATCGCGCAGCGCGCGAGCAGCGCCTCGGGGATCGCGTCGAGATCGGGGAGAAAGCCTGTCGCGGCCGTGCAATCGAGAAAAACCGGCTCGGCGCCGGCGAGGCTCGCGCCGCCGACATAGACATTATAATAGGGATTAGGCATCAGCACGGTCGGGACAGCGCCGACCTTTTCCTGCGGCACCGCCATTTGCGGGCAGAGAAACAAGGCCTCCTTGGTACCGTTGACGATCAGGACATTGCGCTCGCCCGTGATCATCCCGTCCGGCAGGGCATAACGCCGCGTCAGCCAGCGCGCCGCCGCCTCGCGGCATTCGGGCGCACCCGCCGGCGGCGGATAGCGGTTCCAGAGATCGGCTTTCTCGGCCAGCACGCGCGCAAGCAGGGGCGGCGGCTGATGCTGCGGCTCGCCGACGGCCCAAGGCAGCGTGGGTTCATTGGAGCGTGGCTGTATCCCGTCGAAGAGCGCGCGCAGCTTCGAGAACGGATTGTCGGCAAGCTGGTCGAGGCGCGGGTTGATTGGCAAGTGTAAGACTGCCGTCTAAGCAGCGGAGGACAAAATATAATAGGCGGTCCTCCGCGCGCCGCAAGCGCCCCCGAGTCCGGGGCTATTTGACGACCACCGTGCCGGTCATCTGGGGATGGATCGAGCAGAAATAGCGATAGGTGCCGGGTTGCGTGAAGGTGAATGCGAAATGGTCGCCGGAATCGAGCGGCGGCGATTTGAAGAGGCCGGGGTGATCGGCGCTGACGACGGTGTGAATGTCGTCATCGTGATTGGTCCAGGTCACGGTCGTGCCCGCTGCCACCGTCAGCATTTGCGGCGCGAAGGCGAAATTGTCGATGGCGACCGCATTGGGCGCCAGCGCCGCGCGCTCGACCGGCGCGGCACTTGCCGGCATGGCGCCCATCGACACCATGTCATGCGCCGCCGCACCGCCCGCGCCCCAAAGTAAAAAGCAAGCAGCGACCGTGAGAAATCTCCTCGTCATCGCGCTCACCCTGCCAAGCTCAGATCGTTGATCTGGGGCTTGCCCGCGGCGAAATCGATGCGCCGCAAGCCGAGCGTGGCGCGCAGCCGATCCGCCGACACCTTCAGCGGGCCGGGACCCGGGCCTTGGCCCGGCGCGGGCTGCGGGAATGCGGTCGAGAAGGCGGTCTGGAAGGTAACCTCACCCTCGACCTTCTGCATGACTTGATGGATATGGCCGTTCAGCACGGTCACCGAGCCGAAACGCTTCAGCAGGGCGATCGCCTGGACGGCATCCTCCGTGCCCCAACCCCATTGCGGATAGAGCGCCCAGAGCGGCATATGCGCGAAGACCACGATCGGCGTGCTGTCGGCCAGGCCTTTGACATCGCTGGCGAGCCAGGCGAGCTGCTCGGGCCCGAGATAGCCGAGGCCGCCCGGCCGCAAAGCGACGACGTTGACGAGAGCGACAAAATGAAC
>JBJKPV010000100.1:0-5805 GCA_046706015.1 Allostellaceae bacterium
TATCCGCCGCGGCGGCTGCGCTCGCTGCGCATCGCCGCTGCGCTCCTTATCCTCGCGGCTTTCGCCGGTCATCATCCGCTGCGTGATCTGATGTCGTGGCTCGCGGGCGCCGATGCGCCCAGCGGCGCGGCGCTCTTCGCGCTGTCGGGCGCGGCGCTGCTCTTTGCCTGCGGCATGCTCGCGCTCGCCAATGCGATGCTCGGCCTGCCGCGCCTCGCCGCGACTGACGACGGCATCGAGGTCGATACGCTTTTCGGCACGAAATGGGCGAATTGGAACAGCCTTGCCGCCTTCGAGCTGAACCCCGCCCATCGCCGCGCGCTGTCGCCGCGCCTCGCGCTCGCCGCCTCGTCGATCACCGGCGGCGCGGTCAGCGCCAATCTCGCGCGCAAGGGCAAGATCGCGATCCCCGACGCCTTCCTCTCGCCGCTCGCCCGCGTCGTCGAGGATCTCAACGCGCGCCGCGCCCGCGCGCTCGGCCTCGCGCAAGGCTTCGGCCGCGCGGTGGTGTCGAGGCCCGTCGAGACGCCGCAATTCGGCGTCCACGGGGCGAAGGTGCCGTGGCTGAGTTTTTTCATGCTCGCCGTGCTCGCGGCGATCTTCGCCGGCGAGCTGCGCTTCGCCATCGGTCCGATCGGCGGCGGGATGCAGCCGAGCCTCGCCACTTTGAAGGCGTTGGGCGGCGTCAGCGGCCAGCTCGTCTTCGGCGAGGGCGAATGGTACCGGCTCTTCACCGCGCCGCTGCTGCACGGCAGTTTCACGCATATCCTCTTCAACGGCATCGCGCTGCTCATGGCCGGCTTCCTGCTCGAACTGCTGGTCGGGCGCGTGTGGTTCTTCGCCTTCTTCTGGATCGGCGCGCTGGGCGGATCGCTGATGTCGATCCTGGTCGCGCCGGCGGCAATGCTCTCGGTCGGCGCCTCGGGCGCGATCATGGGGTTGCTCGCCGCCGCCTATGTCAGCAGCTTCCGCCTGCCGGCGGGGACGAAGTCGCGCTGGCGCATCCAGATCGGCGCGGCGCGGCTGCTGGTGCCGGCGCTGCTGCCGCTGGCGGCGAGCGGCGGCGCGCACATCGATTACGGCGCGCATCTGGGCGGCACCTTGAGCGGCGCGCTCGCGGCCTTTTTCATGCTGCGGGAATGGTCCGACAAGGAGAGATTGCCGGGCATGCGTCATCTCGCGCTCGGCGCCGGTGTGATCGGCATGGTCGCGCTGCTCGCAGCCTCGACCGCGATCGTCGAGGAGTATCCGCGCTATGAGGCTCTGACCGGCCTTATCCCCGAAAGCGACTATCCCAAGGACCAAGCCCAGGGCGAGGCGCGCGCCGCCGCTCTCGTCGCCCGCTATCCGCAGGATCCGCGCGCGCATTTCTATCGCGGCGCCGCGCTGGCGAAGGCGCGCGACTATTCCGCGGCCGAGCAGGAGCTGCGCATCGCGGTGAGCGAGGCCGATGATCTGCACTTCTATTTCGATCCGCGCTTGCCCAATGCGATGCGCGCGCTACTCGTCGGCGTGCTGCTCGAGGAGGGGCGCGACGCGGCGGCGAAGGCGGTGGCACAGCCGCTCTGCGCGGCGCCGCCTGCGACCGCGCCGCCCGAATCCTTGAAGAAGATGCTGGTCGATCAGCGTCTCTGCGCGCTCTAAGAACGCGCGAGGCGCCTGCGCCATTTTCTCGCCAAACCCGCTTCCATTGATTAAGCTCGGCGCGGGGTTTCAGGGAGGATGGCAATGGACGAAACTTATACTTCATTTTACCCGTCGCTTCCGGTGCTGATCATCATGATCGCGCTGTGGATCGCGCTCGCCGTCGGCAACGGCTTCATCGCCCGCGCGCTGCGCAAGCATGTCGGCGTCTGGGTCGCGCTCTCCCTGATCCCGCTGGTCAATTACTTCTTCTACATCTACATCGCCTATTCGGTCGTGCTCGGGATCCTGAACAAGCTCAACGCGCTCGAGGGCCGGATGGGCATGATCGACACGTGAGGCGGCGGCGCTTATATAGTCGCGCATAGGCTCCACCCGCGCCGAGGAGACGCCCCATGCAGCTGAAAGATTCGAAGCTTTTCCGCCAGCAATGCTATGTCGACGGAAAATGGGTCGAGGCCGATAAGGGCGGCACAGTGGCGATCGCCAACCCCGCCAATGGCGAGCATCTCGGCACCGTGCCGGAGATGGGCGCGGCCGAAACAAGGCGCGCGCTCGAGGCGGCCGAGCGCGCTCTGCCCGATTGGCGCGCGCGCACGGGCAAGGAGCGCGCGGCGATCCTGCGGCGCTGGAACGATCTGATGCTGGCGAACCAGGAGGATCTGGCGCAGCTCATGACCGCGGAGCAGGGCAAGCCGCTCGCCGAGGCGCGCGGCGAGATCGTCTATGCGGCGTCTTTCATTGAGTGGTTCGCCGAAGAGGGCAAGCGCGTCTATGGCGACGTCATCCCCGGCTTCAGCCGCGACCGCCGCATCGTCGTCTTGAAGCAGCCGATCGGGGTTTGCGCCGCGATCACGCCGTGGAATTTCCCGACGGCGATGATCACGCGGAAATCGGGCCCAGCGCTCGCCGCCGGCTGCACCATGGTGGTGAAGCCCGCGCCGCAAACGCCGTTCTCGGCCTTGGCGATGTGCGAGCTCGCCGAGCGCGCGGGGCTGCCCAAGGGCGTGTTCTCGGTGGTCACCGGCGCCGAGAAGGAGATCGGCGGCGAGATGACCTCGAACCCGATCGTGAGGAAGCTTTCCTTCACGGGCTCGACCGCGGTCGGCAAGCTCCTGATGCAGCAATGCGCCGGCACGGTGAAGAAAGTCTCGCTCGAGCTCGGCGGCAACGCGCCTTTCATCGTTTTCGACGACGCCGACCTCGACGCCGCGGTCAAGGGCGCGATCGCCTCCAAATACCGCAACGCCGGCCAGACTTGCGTTTGCGCCAATCGGCTCTTGGTTCAAGACGGCGTCTATGACCGTTTCGCCGGCAAGCTCGCCGACGCGGTGAAGGCGATGAAGGTGGCGCCCGGCACCGCGGACGGCGCGCTGATCGGGCCGCTGATCGATCAGGCCGCGATCGAGAAGGTCGAGGAGCATGTCGCCGATGCGGTGAAGAAAGGCGCGCGGGTTATTTTGGGCGGCAAGCGCCATGCGCTCGGCGGCACTTTCTATGAGCCCACCGTGCTGGTCGATGTGACGACGCAGATGAAAGTGGCGCGCGAGGAGACCTTCGGTCCGGTGGCGCCGCTCTTCCGCTTCTCGACCGAGGAGCAGGCGATCGGCATGGCGAACGATACCGAGTTCGGCCTTGCCGCCTATTTCTATGGCCGCGACATCGCGCGGGTCTGGCGTGTCGCCGAGGCGCTCGAATACGGCATCGTCGGCATCAATGAAGGCATCATCTCGACCGAGGTCGCGCCCTTCGGCGGCGTCAAGGAAAGCGGCATCGGCCGCGAAGGCTCCAAATACGGCATCGAGGACTACCTCGAGATCAAGTATCTGTGCCTTGGCGGGGTGTGAGGCGCGAGGCAACGCAGCTTTCCTGTGACGGCAGGTTTCAAGGATTTTCCGGCAAAAAAGCGGACTGCGCTATTGGCTTGGGCGCGGACAAATCGGAGTGTTCAAAAAGTCTATGTTTTCGGCAGTTGGGCTAAGGGACTTGCGACGCCCAATTCGGACCTAGATTTGGCTTTGATTCTGGATGACGGGCGCGATGGTGCCCTTTGGGAATTTATTATGCATCGCTCGGCGTGGAAGGTAGAGCTAAGCAACGTACTGGGTCTAACTGTAAAAGACCTTGAGCTTGCGGACGAACCAGACACCATCGCATTTCAAGCCGTTCGCGAACACGGGATTTTGGTGTACCAGCGCGATGCGTAATCACCCCGCTTCCGAGAGGCGGAACTCGAAAGCCGGCGGCGCTTTGAGATCGAGGTTGCGCCAATCGGTGCTTTGCGGGAAACGCACCGCGAGCGCGCGGATCGCGCGGTAGTCGATGTTCTGATCCAAACCGAAGGGCAGCTTGCCGGCGGCATGCGCTTCGAGCGCGTCGAAAAACATCCGCCGCGCGCGCACGATCACGGCGTCGCTCGATCCCAGATATTCGCGGCTCCGGTCGGAGATCGGGCCCATCGATTCCTCGATGATGAAATCCTCATAGACGAAGTTTTTGAGGAACCCGCTGAAATGGCCGCCCGCCATCGCGTCGCGACTCTGGTGCCAGTTGTTCGTCGCATCGCCGCGGTCGGCGGCGAAATCGTCGTGATCCGGGCCGCTGCGGTCGAGCGCCTGGGCGCGATACCAATCCGGCACCGGGCCGAACGGGTTCATGTAGTAGTACCAATGCGCGCTCCATTCGTCGTCGATCGGTACCACCGCGACGACGAAGCGCGGCTCGCCGTGATTGCCGGGGATGAAGGAGAAATAAGGCAGCATGACCTCGCGGATGCGCGCATAGATCGTGCCGTCGGGCAGGTTGCGTAGCGCCGCCTCGCGAAAGCCGTAGGGCTTCTCGATGAACTCGAATCGCGGCGCCGAATCCGACGACACCAGATTGCCGGTGCTGTTGGCGTTGGCGCGGCCCGGCACCGAGGAGCGATGCAGGAAATTCAGATGCGCGGAATCGAGCTGGCCCTCGAAGCCTTGCAGCCAATTGCCATGCACGACGGCGCAGCGCAGCAGCGATTCCGCCGGCGGATGGTGGAACTCGAAATCGCAGAAATCGGGCGGGCTCACGCGGCGGCCCATATAGATCCACACCATGCCGCCGGCCTCGCGCGCCGGGTAATGCGTGACCGGTACGGTGGCGGCGAAGGCGGCGCGGCGGTCGGCCGGCTCGGTCGGCACGTCGACGCATTTGCCGCCGACGTCGAATTTCCAGCCGTGGAAAATGCAGCGCAGCCCGTTTTCCTCGTTGCGGGCCAGCGCCAGCGAGGAGCAGCGATGCGGGCATTGGCGCGCGAGCACGCCGATCCTGCCGTCGGTGGCACGAAAGGCAATGAGGTCTTCGCCCAAGAGGCGGAATGGCTTGGGCGCGCCATCGGCGACAAGGCTTGCCGAGCGCAAGGCCGGGGTCCAGCACTCGCGCAGCATCTCGCCCATCGGCGTGCCGGGCCCAACGCGCGTCAACCGCTTGTTCTCTTCTTTCGACAGCATGGACTGTCCTCCCTAAACTCATGTGATCTTATCCGCTAGATTGGCGCCATGCCAATCAACGGGGAGCTCCGGAAATGAGCCGCGCCGATATCCTCATTCGCGGCGGGCAGGTGATCGACGGCACCGGCGCGCCCGCGATCGAGGCCGACATCGCGATCGCCGAGGGCCGCATCGCCGCGATCGGGCCGAAGCTCGGCCTTGACGCGACGCGGATCATCGATGCGCGCGGCCAGGTGGTGGCGCCGGGCTTCATCGACATCAAGACCCATTCGGATTGGACCTTGCCTTTGAACCCCAAGGCCGAGAGCAAGGTGCGCCAGGGCGTCACCACCGAGGTGATCGGCCATTGCGGCTATTCCTGCGCGCCCGCCCTGCCGGGCAAGGCGGGCGTGCTCAAGGACTATCTCTCGCCCTCGGCGCCGTGGCTCAGCTTCGTCGATCAGAGCTTTGCCGATTATCTCGACGGTTTCCCCGCGACCTCGACCAATGTCGTGCCGCTGGTGGGGCACAACACCGTGCGCCTGATGGTGATGGGGCTCGCCAATCGCGCGGCGACCAATGACGAGCTCGCCGCGATGGCGAAGCTGATCGAGGCGTCGCTCGACGCCGGCGCCAATGGGCTTTCGACCGGTCTCTTCACCGCGCCCGGCGCCTTTGCCTCGACCGAGGAGGTCGTGGC
>JBJKPV010000101.1:0-5613 GCA_046706015.1 Allostellaceae bacterium
CATGCCGCGCTCGACACTTATCTTTGGCGCGGCAAGGCGCCTTGGACCTTGCGGCACGACGCCGATTATCGCCATCTGAAGCGCGCCAGCGCGGCGCGGCGCATCGCCTATCCCAAGCCCGACGGGGCGGTGAGCTTCGACCGGCTCTCTTCGGTCTTCATCTCCAATACCAATCACGAGGAGAACCAGCCGCCGCATCTGCGCTTGCGCGATCCCGCGCGCGCGATCGCGGTCAATTACGCGCTCTATGATTCGCCCGAGCAGCGTTACTGCCCGGCAGGCGTCTATGAGATCGTGAAGGACGGCGACGATGCGCCGCGGCTGCAGATCAACGCCCAGAACTGCGTTCACTGCAAGACCTGCGACATCAAGGACCCGACCCAGAATATCGACTGGGTGGTGCCCGAAGGCGGCGGCGGTCCGAACTACCCCAATATGTGACACATGAGCCGCAAGGAAGACGATATAATCGCCCGGGCTCCAAAGCCGGTGAGATGGAATTCATTGAGATGATCGGTTCGCTTCGCGCGGGGTGGCGCTTCGCCGCCATGGCCGCGCTCATTCTTCTATCGGCCTGCGCTGCTGCCAACCATTCGACCAGCGCGAGCGCGCCGCCGCCCGAATTGCATAGCGCGCTCGGCAGCTATCTTGCAGCCCGCCATGCGCAGGTCGAACGCGACTATACCGATGCCGCGCGGTTCGTCGACCGCGCGCTGGCGAGCGATCCCGGCAATTACGAACTCATGCGCCGCGCCTTCCTGCTGCGGCTGACGGAAGGAAAGGTCGAGCAGGCCGTGCCGCTCGCGCGCCGCATCGTCGCTCTCGACGGAAGGACGGGCCTCGCGGGCCTCGTCCTCCTCGAGCAAGACATCAGAGCGGGCCATTACGATGTCGCCGCGCGCGACGCGGCCGCGATGCCGCGGGACGGCGCCCTGCGCTTCGCCGTGCCGGTGCTTCAGGCTTGGGCCGAGGCCGGGCTCGGCCATCCGGCGCAGGCGACGCAGACCATCGAAACGGTCGGCGGCAGCACGGGGCTCCAGCCCTTGGCCGATCTCCACGTCGCCCTGATCGAGGATTACGCCGGCCGCATCGACGCGGCGAGCGCCGCTTATGACAAGCTCATCGCCGGATCGCAGCCCCCGACTTGGCGCGTCGCGGAGCTCACGGGAAATTTCTTCGAGCGACACGGACGCGCCGGGGATGCGCGCCGACTCTATCAGCGCAGCGCCGCCGCGCGCGGCACTGCCGATGTCGCGGCGATGGGCATCGAACGCATCGATAAGGGCGTGGTACCGGCCCGGCTGATCGCCTCGCCCGCTGATGGCGCGGCCGAAGGCCTGTTCGATCTCGCCGGCCTCCTCAATCAGCGTCAGACCGCCGACGCCGCGTTGGTCTATGCGCGGTTGGCGCTCGACCTCTCGCCGCATTTCGCGTTGGCGCAATTGATGGTCGCCGAGATCCGCGACGGCGAGGGGCGACCCAGCGATGCGCTGGCGCTCTATCAGGCGGTCGATCCCACATCGCCTTATTCCTGGATGGCGCGACTGCGCGCCGCCCTCGAGCTCGATGTCCTCGACCGCACCGACGAGGCGGTGGCGCAGCTGAAAGCGATGGCGGCGGAGCGGCCGAGCAATGCCGATGCGCTGGTCGAGCTCGGCGACATCTTGCGCGCGCACAAGCGTTTCACCGAGGCGGTCACGGCCTATGACGGCGCGATTGCGCGCACGCCCCATCCGCAAACCGCGGATTGGCGCCTCTTCTACAGCCGCGGCGTCGCGCTTGAGCGCTCGGGTCAGTGGCCGCGCGCCGAGGCCGATTTGAAGCATGCGCTGGCGCTCGAGCCCGATCAGCCCCTGGTGCTCAATTATCTCGGCTACTCCTGGATCGATCGCGGCGAGAATCTGCATGACGCGTTGGGCATGATCCAGCGCGCGGTCGCGCTGCGCCCGGAGGATGGCTACATCATCGACAGCCTCGGCTGGGCCTATTTCCGCCTCGGCGAATACCAAGAGGCGACGCATTATCTCGAACGCGCAATCGAACTGCTGCCCGAGGACCCGACCATCACCGATCATTTGGGCGACGCCTATTGGCGCGTCGATCGCCAGGCCGAGGCGCGCTTTCAATGGCGGCGTGCGCTGCAATTTCAGCCGGCCGCCGACGAGGTGAAGGGGATCGAGGCCAAGCTCGAGCACGGCCTTGCCGCGACCAAGCCCGAGGCGGTGCGTGGCGGGTGAGGCCGCGGCGCCGACCCGCTGGTGGTCCGCGCCGGCAAAGCTCAATCTCTATTTGCATGTCGTCGGTAAGCGCGACGATGGCTATCATCTGCTCGACAGCCTCGTCGCCTTCGCCGATATCGGCGATCGTCTCGCGGTCGAGGCGGCGCCGCAGTTGAGTCTTTCGCTCAGTGGGCCTTTTGCCCGCCAACTCGCGGGCAAGCAAGAGGACAATCTGGTTTGGCGCGCGGCCGAGTTACTGGCGCGCCGCATCGGCGCGGCGACCGGCGCCGCGATCCTGCTTGAGAAGAATCTTCCGGTCGCCTCGGGCATCGGCGGCGGTTCGAGCGACGCCGCCGCCGCGCTGAAGGCACTCGTCGCGCTATGGCGTGCGCCGCTCAATGACGCGGATCTCGCCGCGATTGCCGCGCAGCTCGGTGCCGATGTGCCGGTCTGCCTAGCGGCGCGCGCCTCCTGGCTCGGCGGCATCGGCGAGCGCGTCGAGCCGGCCCCTTCATTGCCGCGCGCAGCGCTGGTGCTGGTCAATCCGGGCATCGGCCTGCCGACCGCGACGGTCTTCAAGGCGCGCCGCGGTCCGTTCTCGGCTCCGGCGCGCTTTGCGATTGCGCCGCCCGATGCGAAAGCGCTCGCCGCGCTCCTTGCCGAGCGCAAGAACGATCTCACCGAAGCCGCGATCGCGGCGGTGCCGGCGATCGAAACGGCGCTGGATCGTCTCACCGCCGCGGAGGGCGCGCTGCTCGCGCGCATGAGCGGCAGCGGCGCGACCTGCTTTGGGTTATTCGAGAACGAGGCGAAAGCAGCGTCAGCGGCCGCGGCCTTGCGCGCGAAGGAGCCGCAATGGTGGGTCGCCGCGGCGAGGCTGACCTAGGGATTCGCCGCGCTCACGCCGACGCGTAATCGGGATTTAGCGGCAGGACCGCCAGGCGCTGGCGCAGCGCGGCGAAGACGGGCCCGTTCTCGGGCCCGAACAGCGGTCCGTTGTTGAGCTGGTGGAAATTGATTCCTTGATCGGCGGCGTTGAATTCGATGACCCGCGGCTCATGCTGGGCGTCGATCGCGATGTCCCATGATATGAGGTCGAACCACGGCAGCTTTTGGTGGAGGCTGGCGCACAGCGCCACGGCCGTTTGATAGGCTGGCACTTCCCCGGTGAAGGCAATGCCGCTATCGGGGTGTGCGTCGAAATACTGCAGGTCGATATCCATTGCGCGGCCGCGAAGCCGTCCGCCGTCGATGCCGCCCGCGAGCCCGCCCAGGGTCTGATTGTCGATTCTCGCGCCGCGCCGTCCGGTCCGAAAGACGCCCGATAGGCAGGTGACCTCACGACCCAGCCGCAGCATCATGATGCGGTAGGTGTTGATCGACGACGGGTTGAAGCGCGCGATCTCGGCGCATTGATCGAGCGGACGCTGCACGATCCAGTCGACGCGGCTGCGCGTGCGGCGATCCTTCAGCAGATCCTTTATGAAGGCGGCGGCACTCGGCCCGTCGAGGATCTGCAGGTCCCGCCCGCCGCCATGCTCGACCGCCGGCTTCAGCACGAACTCGTCGCGGCTCGATTTGAAGATGCGGTCGAGCTCGTCGTCGCCGACACGCACGAAGTCAGGCAGATAGAGATCGCCCCGCACCACGTGTAGCACCGGCTCGGGCAGATAAGGCCCGAGCGGCAAAATGTACTGTGCATTTTTATCCGTCAGGACGGGGATGTACTCCATCTGATTGAGGCTGGGCTCGATCCGGCGATAGAAGACTTCGAGTGGGATATAGGCCGGATCGGTGCCGCCCGTGATGCACCAGCAGAGTTCGTGATAGCGAATGTCGTCATAGCCGTGGAAATTCCTCGCCAGGAAGCCGCGCGCCGCCTCGCTGGCCGAAGCGGGCGGCGTGTAGTCCGCGCACCAACGGCTGTGGCGCTTGGCTATTTCGTTGCGCAGCTGCGTCGCGACGATGTGGCGCCGCCAAGCTTTCTGAGCGCCGACAAGCGCTTTCCCGCCGGCATGCATCGTCGCCCGCAACGTGCTGCTCAGTATCGACCTAACGCCACGCATCGTCTTCGCCTTCCACCCCACGCCCGTCATCAGGAATCGCGCAAATCTCGCGCGGCGGCGTTTTCGGGCGATCCGCCAAATCCGAGCGACGGGTCGGCGCTGTCGGATACTCGATCCCGCGCGCATGAGAATGCGCAGCTCGCACCTGTCGCGGCAAGGCGGAATCGAAGCGGCAGCGATCGCGCGTCGGCGGCCTTGGCGCTTGCGCGGCGCATCGCCTTCGGTGTTAAGGTTATCTTTAGATTATGATTTGGTTGGCGATGTGAGTTTGCTCCGGCCAAACGCTCGGCGTTTCGCTTTCTCGCGGCGAAGCATCCTCAAGTCGATGGCGACCTCGGCGTGCGTCGGATCGTTGGGATGCGCCGCCAATACGCATGTCGTCGCCCGCGACATTCGCGAAGAGGGGTTGGTCGGCACGCTGTTCTTGCCCGAGGGTCCCGGGCCCTTTCCAGCCGTCATCACCCTGACCGGCGCCGGCGGCGGGATCGAGGAGCCGCCGGCTCTCGCTCTGGCAAAGGAGGGGTTCGCGGCCTTCGCACTGGCGACGCACGGGATGCCCGGGCTGCCGCCTCACTTTCGCGAGATTCCGATCGAATATCCCGAGCGCGCCATCGCCTGGCTGAGCAAGACCGTGCGCCCGGCGCACGACTTCATCGCCGCGCGCGGTTGGTCGCGCGGCGGCGAACTCGCGCTCATCCTCGGTGCGATGTTTCCATCGATTAGGGCCGTGCTCGCTTATGCGGCGATCACCTATGTCGGCCTGTCGCGGCCGCGCTACGACGATACGCGCGATCGCGCCTCGGTGCCGGCATGGATGTGGCGGGGCAAGCCGCTCGCCTTTGCGCCGCTGCCGCGCGCGATGATGGCCGATCCGCGCCATCCCACCCTCGAAGACCGATTCGGAATCCCGATCGAGCGCACCAAAGGGCCGATACTCTTCGTCACCGGTACGGACGATCTCGGCAGTCTGCGCGACCCGACGATCGGCTGCCAGCGCGCCATGCGCCGCCTCGACCTGTTTCACTTCCGCTATCGTCACGAGCTCTGGGTCTATGAGGGCGCGGGCCACGACATCGAGGGGCCGCCGCCTTACGAGGGCGACGCGGAAGGCGGCGGAACCGTCGCGGCGGATCGCCGCGCCATCGCCGATTCCTGGCCGCGTTCGATTGCCTTCCTGCGTGCGGCCATAGACCTAGTCGAAACTGGGTGAGCGCTGCGACCGGAAGACGTTCCGGCTTCGATCGCGAGCGGCGGTTCGTGGGCGCCTAAGGTTTCGGTGCCGGCAGCGCCGAAGCGGCCGCGGTGCTGGGCGTCGCGGTGGTCTGGAT